>CAZHFI010000004.1:26032-64449 GCA_964531845.1 uncultured Nitrososphaeraceae archaeon | reverse complement strand
AGAGTAAAGTTAGAAAGAAAATGGGTAAAAAAAGAAATGAAATAGAGTTGAAAATATCATGCTCGTAAAAAATGGATAAGATAATGGTAGATAATTTATGTTTGATTTCCCTGTTCTCCTAACATAAATTTCACTATTGTATATTTTTACAAGATGAAACACAATAACTATTTTAAAAAAATACTATATACTATCAAAGTTTTAATAAATTATTGAAAACCTTATTTGTATTAGGAACCGATACTGATGTAGGCAAAACATCCATATCGTCTGGATTAATAAAAATACTAATTGCTAATGGGATAAAGGTTGGTGTTATGAAACCATTTGCCTCAGGGATAAAAGTTTATTCAAAAAAATATAAATCAAAAGATACTAAAATTCTTTCAGTCTCAGCAAAAATCAATGATAAAGACAATATTCTTAACCCTTTTTTTTATTCAATTCCATCAGCACCCTTTCTTGCAGCGACTGTTCTAAAAAAGAAAGACTCTGATTTGAAATATGTTAAAAAAATATTTACTGATCTCAAAAAAAAATATGATTTTGTGATTGTAGAGGGAATTGGAGGACTTATGGTTCCTCTAAATTCTCATCAATACATTTCAGATCTAATAAAGACATTAAATACGCCGATATTGTTAATTACAAACAATAAGATAGGCACAATAAATCATACGATACTAACCATTAATACTTGTAAAAGTCTAAACCTTCCTATTTATGGATTGATAATAAATAAGACATTAAAAGTGGACAAACGAATTGATGATAATCTTGCCAACGTCTTTAGGCGCCTGACGGATATCAGAATCCTTGGTGAAATCCCACTATTAATGAAAAATCAAATAAAAAATATCGAAGAACATATGAATTTTGTAGATATATTTGATTTATTAAATAGGTAAAATCTTGATTGATTTATCATTGGTATTCTTTAGAAAATTATTAATATCAATAAGGATATTTTTAAATTCAAGATAATTTTTTATTTCACTTTTATTTTCTGTCTCACCTTTTTTTGATTTAATTTTATTCTTTAGAGCATAACTTTTACATTTAGAAAAATCTCTATTATAACTAATTATCCACAAATTTTTTAACGACCATTCCAGAGAAAATTCATTTTTGAGGTTATCTATCCTTGATTCCATTTCAGCAACATTTTCATTATCAAACTGAATTACTATAGATTTCATTGGATACGTTTTTAATACTTTTAAATTTGGAATTACCACGTCTAATTCAATATTCTTAAACAACACATTTCTTTCTGATGGAATAACTGAGGATGCCAAGAGGAAATGAAGTAATGCCTTAGATGATCCAATCAATATTTCTCTGTATAATTGATCACTATAATGCGGGCTTTCACTTTTTAAATGGTCATCTAAAACCAAATGATTTGGAATAAACTTTTTGTCGGAACATAAAGCCTCTAATTTTGTGAATATCTGTCTAATCAAATCCTTAGAATTCTGGATATCATTATTGAGAAGCATTCTAATATCGTCAATACCTTCGTCATTTAGTATACGGTATAAAATATCTTTAATCTCCATGTTTCACACTAATCGAAGTTATAAATAAGGTATTAATATCTTAAATCCCATATAAAAATGGAAAAGATTTCTATAATTCTTCTGGGCATTTCTTTGGCATTGCTTATAGTTTATGGAGCTGATACATTTGTGGCTTCAAGTCAAAAAAATTTGGAATTAAATTCACATATGGGCAAGGGGTTTCTTCCAATCAATGAAGCAACTAGGGGCGGACTTTTTGGTGGTGGAGCTGTTATAATGTCCATAGTCGCCTTTTTCATAAGTAAGAAAGAAAAATCAGTCCCAGTAGCCTATCTATTGCTTATCAATGGAGGATTAATAATTGTCGGTATGGTTGCAGTATTATTTGCCACAGGGCTAGCTAGTTCTACCAATTCAAGTGAAATGTTCAGAACAGTTGGATTCACCATAGCCATGGGAGCAATACTACTCGGACTAGGAATATGTAAAATAATATCTAACAAAAAAGATAGATCTATTAGACAAACTAATAGTTAATAATAGATTGATATCAGTCATTAAACATTCGATATATTAAACACTATAGCCCCTAAAATGAAATGATATCTAATGATATTGCATCGGCTAGTAAATCTAGATGCTTTGAGGCTAGAACATAACCATTTTTCAATTCATTAGATGCAATCCATCTGTTTGATGAGCTAAACAACCGTTCTTTTCTCATTTTTTTCTCAATTTCCTCAATATCAAGCTCAATTTCTTCTATTTCATCAGATTTAATAGTTCTTAAAGTTAGTAAAATCTTTTTTGCCAACACTCTTTTTCCGAATCTTTGAGAATAGTCTCTTGCAGCATCGTCTATTTCCAACAACTTTATTTTTATAAGAAATTGATTTAATGCGTCACGACTAATTAACAGACGTTCGTCGAAAAATTTATCAGAGCTCATATATATTAACCTAAACGGAATTTAATATATTAACCATACACATGCTTCTAAAAAATCACTAAATTTAAAGTCACTATTTTGGAATGAATTTAAAAAATAGTTCATTAGTATTTTTTATTTTTCCACAATTAAATAATTTCAACTTCATTCCATAATGTGGATTTATTGTTTTTTCTTGTCCATTTATCTCTTTATTAAAGACAATTTCTCCGATAATCTTTATATTGTATAAATCAACAATTCCAAAAAAGGCATTATCTTTTAAAGAATAAGAAAAGTCTAGTAATGTGCCTATCGGATTTACAAGAATCTTTTTTTTTGTTTTAGTTAGACAATAGGAACAATTTTTTGCTGGAGGCCAAATATTTTTTCTACATAGATTACAATAAGTAATGATGAATTTTCCTTTACAAAAGTATTCAAAAGAATTGTTCAATTATTATACACCTAAAATTATAACAGATGCAGAAGTTCCCGCTGCTGCTAGATTATGAACTAAGCCAAACTTATGATTATTCTTTCTTTTTTGATTATTGGATAATTGAGAATATATCTCAACGGTCTGAGAAATTCCAGTAGTTCCAAGTGGATGACCCATTCCTAAAAGTCCACCTCTTGGATTAATTGTAATTAAATTATTTTCGGCATATTTCCCCCCCATACCCATTTTGACTAATCCAAGGTCCTCATAAGCCATAATTTCTAAAATACTGAAAGCATCATGTACCTCTGCAATTTCAATATCTTTAGGTTCAATACCTGCCATTTTGTATGCCTGATTTGAAGATTGTTTGGCAGGACTAGAGGATAATATCTCATCAACAATATTGCCAAAACTAGCACAACTAGTCTGATGACCTATTCCCTTTATCCAAACTGGATTGTCCGTAAATTCTTTATATCTTTTCTCTGAAACCATCAATATTGCAGAAGATCCTTCACAGACACGAGAGCAATCAAGTACTTTGATTGGATCGGCAATTTTTTTTGATTCTAAGACATCATTCATCGATACAGATTGTTCACCGTATGTCAATGCATTTTTATTTTTTTGTGCATTATTTCTATTTTTTATGACTACATGAGCCATTTGTTCTTCTGTTGTTTTGAATTTTCGCATATGCATTTTTGCGTACAATGAAGCCCAATGAATGGGATAAGAGAAACTTCCTCTTGTTATGTCCCATACAAGTCTTTTTCCAAGAGTTTGGGTTTTTTCAGCACCAATTACTAATACTATTTCACTTAAACCTGACACAATATATGAATAGGCACTTATTATGGCATTACTCCCAGAATTACACAGATTATCTAACCTTTGAGATATTTTGGGTTTTATTCCAAGCATTTCTGATATTATCGATGCACTGTATTGTTCTTCAGTACAAGAAGAAAAGATGATAGCGTCTACACTATTTTTCGATAGATTCTGGTTTTTTTTACCCTTAAATAATGAAATACACGGCTCAATTGCTATATCAAAAATAGATCTTTCTGAGTTTTTTAAGAATCTTGAATCACATCCCGCAACTATAGCAACTTTATTCTCTTTCAAACCTCTGAAAAAGTTAGTAATATTTCCTTAATTGAAGCTTCTGTTTTGTCAAGTGGGTTTATTTGTATTATTGGTAATGTTATCCCGGTCTGGATAATTTTGTAAATTTTTTCTCTTGCTTCTTCCCTGGTACCACTGACGGTTAATTCATCAACCATTTTATCAGAGATATGTTGTTCTAATCCTAATAAGCCATTTTTTTTATAGTCATCTAAAATATTTTCCACTTCATTTTTAAATCCATTTTCTGAAAGATATTTACTGTAAAACTTACCCACTGCAATATAAAATGCCAGGGTTTTAGCTACTCTAACTCGTGCAGTACTGGGATTAGCATCAGATACGGAAGTAATAAATACAGAGCAAATTTCAAAATTACGATCTTCATCTATTGCTGATTGAGATAAATAATTTTTTATTGTCTTTGTTGTTTCTTCCAAAATTGAAATAGGTTTCATGTATAAAATAATCCCATCGGCTATCAAACTGGAAAGTTGTAACATTTTTCTATTAATAGCTGCAACATATATTGGGATTTTATTTCGGGGAGGGGTTACTCCTATTTTAAAATTATTAATTTTATAATAATTTCCATTATATGTAACTTTATTACCAGACATAATCATTCTTACACATGTGATATACTCTTTTATTCTTTCTAATGGTCTATCAAAATTATTTCCATGCCAATTTTCCACTATAGCTGGAGTACTTACACCAAGGCCAAGAATAAATCTATTATTTGATAGGTGATCAATTGTTATACTACCCATAGTCATTGTCGCAGGAGTACGTGAAAATATACTAGCAATGGAGGATCCTAATTGAACGTTTTTTGTAACCATACTTAAAGCACCTAAAGTTGAGAAAACTTCCCGACCCCATGATTCTGGCACCCATAACGAATGTGTATTTGCATATTTTTCGGCTAACTGTGAAAAATCAAGTACCTGTTTTTGGCTCAGGAGTGTTCCTACATTATATCCTATCTTTTTAATTGTCAATAAATGATCACAAGTAATTTAAAATTTTATATAAAATCATTGGATATTACTATTTATCAGTACTAATTCTTTACCTGCTTCTTCAATGTCTTTGTGTGAATCAATAGATCTCCAGAAATTTCGAGTAAACTTGATACCTCTTAATTTATTTTCCTTTGCCATCAATGGCAGTGCAGTTACTTCTAGATTTCCAATCTCTGGCAGATATTGAAATATATCTTTAGTAAAATAATATATTCCAGCGTTTATCCACATATTCTTTATTTCTGGTTTTTCTTCAAATCCAGTCACTGAATTTTCATCATTTAACTGAACAACACCATACGGACTTCTAAGAGGTACTAATGCAATACCGGACCTTCTTTCATCATATATATCATAAGGGTTTAAATCCGTTAACACATCACCATTTGTCATGAAAAAACCTGTATCAGTAGAAGAATTTAATAATAATTCAGAATTTTTTAATGCACCTCCTGTACCTAATGGCTTTTCTTCAACCACATATGCTACTTTAACCCCAAATTTGTGACCACTTCCAACATAATCTAAGATATTTTCCTTTAAATATCCTACACAAATAATAATTTCATCAATATCATATTTTTTAAACCATTTAATTTGCCATTCTATTATTGGTATATTCATTACTTCGATCATTGGCTTTGGTTTGTCATCAGTAAGTGGTTTTAATCTTTTTCCTAAACCACCGGCAAGTATAACCCCTTTCATGATGTGAAATCAATAATTCATTGTATAAAAAATTATCTAAAGATTCCCATTCTTTCTTTTTATTGTAAAAAGTTTAGTGAATTACTAATTGTAAAAGAAATTGATATTACAAGTGGGAATATTGAAAGAATAATGTTTATTTGTTACCTAAAAGAGACGCAAATAAATCGTAAATACTTTAAATTTAAAAGTATAGCGCCGCTGATCAGACTCGAACTGATGACCCACTGGTTAACAGCCAGCTAAGCTTTATTGTATCATTCTACAATAAATTTGCTCTACCATGCTGAGCTACAGCGGCGCTCATACATTTTTTTTGAAAACAGAATAAAAATGTTTTCTTGTAAATTTTAAGATAAAACTTAAAATGATTTTTAAATTTTTTCAATTTTTAGATTTTATATTTTTTTAAATGATTATAAAAAATAAAAATTCTATTTATTAAAAAAAATTGTGTGCTAAAATCGCTATTTTTGGTTTTTGGAGTAGATATAAACCCCATCCAAAAAAACACGATGGTCTTTATCTTTTACTTTTGTAGACGCTTCAATGTTTGATGCAGTTTGTGACACATGTTCTAGATCTGGTCCATCTACAACAACATCGTCTCCACTTGTAGTTACTTTAGTCAAATCACCAATAATCTTAGAAATGCGAGGAGCTCTCTCTCCAAAGTAATTCTCGATAAAAACCTGTTTGTCTTTTACTTTTACAGTAATAGGAAAGTGTGCAAATGCAATTTTTAGTTTATACGTAAAACCATTCTCAACACCATTGAGCATATTTGTGAGTATACTTCTTACTGTGTTGACTAATGCATAATTTTTTTTCCGGTTTCCATATGGTTTTATCACAATTCTGGAATCTGATATTTCGACAAACAAAGGAATTTTCGTAAAATCCTTGGTAACTGTACCCAATTTTCCGGTCGCTTTTATTATATTACCTTCTTTACTTATCTTCACAGATGATGGTATATCAATTACTGCTTGATGTTCAATATCTGTATCATTATCTTTGTTAATAGACATATCCTATTAATACTCCACCTAAACCTAAATTCTGTGCTTCTTGATGTGACATCACACCTTTACTTGTAGAAACCAACAAGAGGCCCATGTTATATGCAGGCAAAAATTGGCTCTCCCAATGTAAATATTTATCTTTTTTAACACTAAAACGTGGAGTTATAATTCCACATTTGTTTATTTTTGCAAGTAATTGAATTCTGAATTTTCCGAGTCGATTATCATCAACTTGTTCAAATTCTCCTATATATCGATATTTTTGTAAAACTTTTAAAACCTCACTTGAAAATCGGGAAGTTGGTGAAACTATGCATTCTTTCTTTCTCTTTGTTTCATTATTATATAATGTAGTAAATAGATTTGCAAGGATATTTTGCGCCGGCATTACTTTATTTCCCCTCGAATACTATTATTCATATTTAAAAAACCCCAATTGTGATGCTGTTTCTCTAAAACACTGTCTGCAGAGCATTATATTATATTTTTGAATTAACCCATTATATGAACCACATCTTTTACACCATTTTGTTCCTCTTCCATGAGGGAGTTTTTTTCTACCAGTTTCAGAATATTCACGTGGCTTTGGCATTATCTTATCTCAACTCCAAATTTTTCATTATAGAATTTAATTGCTTCGGCTTTGGATATACGATGTTCAGACCCTATGATGGATTTCTCTTTTCTTTTTGATACCCTATATCCAGGACGTTTTAATGAGATGCAGACGTCCATTCCTACAATCCCGATGTCTGGATTATATTTGGTTCCAGGAATATCAATATGTTCACGAATTCCTATAGATGTATTTCCAAAATTATCAAAAGACGAAGATTTTAAAACATTATTTTTTGCTGCAAAGATTCTTTTTGCAAATTCGATAGCATCATTTCTTCTTAATGTTACCACAGTTCCAATGGGTTCTTTCTTGTGAATTCCAAAGTCACGGATACTTTTTCGTGCACCTCTGACTGCAGGTTTTCTACCGGTTAATTCTTCTAGAGCATGTTTTGCTCTTTCAATAGGGTCGCCTGATTTTCCTACACCGATATTTATGACTATTTTCTCGATACTTATTTCCTTCATCTTGTTTGTTACTTCTTTTTCAGTACTCATCTATTTCACCTTGATAACTGGAGATTCTTGGCCAATTGCCATAACCATGTCCGTTGGTAATTCTACAGAACGTGATTCTAGATCTAGAACAACTCGTCTAGGAATCGAAAATGTACCTTGTTTTATTTCTCCAATTTTTCCTTGTATTCCTGCGTTTTCGCCAGAAGTTATTAAAACCAAATTTCCAGGCTCTATTTTGATCTCTTGGATTATTTTTTTGTTCTTCAAATCAAAAACGACAGTATCTCCTACACTATATTTTTCTTCAGAAAGGAACGTCTTTCCGTCATGTGAGCCATATTGAATCGCATTATTCTCAACTAGATGTTTTGTTTTTATTTTCAAAGGTTTTAAATTTCGTTCGGATTCATCTATATTTACATAAGATAAAATTCGAGAATCTTTTGGAACCAATCTATACAGTTGTAATTCAGTTCCAACCAATTCTACGATGTCCATCAATCCAACAGGATAATTGGTGTCGTATCGCGGAAAACCATCAACTTTTACTTTGGCGTGATTTAGTATCTTTTCGGCTTCATTCATTGTTTTTACTACCTTTATTACATCCCGTAAAAATATTCCCAATGGATATGACCTTCCCTTTGGATGTCCACCTGGGTTTGTTCGTACTATAAATTGTCCTTCTTTTCTTTTAATATCCCAAAATGCGGGGGCTAACTGTCTCTTTGTTCTTTTATCTCCTCCTTTTTTTGCCATATCTTATTCCACCTTCGTCTTTTCCTCTTTATCTTGATTTTTAATTTTACGTTTATTTTCCTTAATCTTGGTCAATTTTTTTTCATTTATATTTTCTTTCTTAGTTTTTTCTCCCTTTAATTTAGCTTGACGGTATTTATCATCTGAATTGAGAGAAGTTATCATGACATTGGATGAATGAATTTGTATCTTCACTGTCCCTCCTCGAATTTTTTCTCTCTGAATTCCCTCAATAGATAGAGCACTCCGCTCTGTGTTAACTTTTTCTACTTTTCCTTCTATACCTTTGTATTCTCCACGCATAACTTTAACGGTATCACCTTTACGTACCCGTATATGTCTTTTCGAATATTGTTTTCTCAGATCCTTTGATAATATTGACCCTATTGTTTTATCGCGTTTGTGTTTTTTAATTAATAAAAATGATTCTATTCCCATATTTTACCACCATTCTTTAAACTATAAATGAAGCTAAGTTTGCAATCCTCGGCCATTTTTCTGCAGCTTCTGCAGCAACTGGTCCTTTAATATCAGTTCCTTTTATTTCTCCTTCTGGAGTAACTAGTACAGCAGCATTATCCTCAAAGATTATTCTTGTACCATTTACTCTTCGAATTGGATATTTTTGTCTAATTATTACAGCTCCAAAAATCTGCTTACGTAATTCAGCCGGACCCTTTTTAACAGTAACTGTTACTAGGTCTCCAACAGCACCCGCTGGCTGTCTTGAATGCCTTCCCTTGTATTTTGTTACCTGTGCAATTCTTAATATTTTTGCTCCTGTATTATCCGCACACACTAATTCTGCCGTAACAGGCAATGCCCTTGTGACATATGGTCTGAATTCTTCAGCACCTTTTGCGGAAACTGCTCTTGACTTAGATGCCATCCTTTTTCTCCCCTTCTATTACTACAAATGATATTGTTTTTGATAATGGTCTACATTCTGCTACTTTTACAGATTTACCTTCCTCTATATCGATGCATTCCGGTAAATAAGCATGTACTTTTGACTTACTTCTTTGGAATCTCTTGTATTTGGAAACCTTCTGTGGATATTCTCTAGTAACTACAATCATTTTTTCGGCTTTGTTACTTTCAACTATGCCACTGAAGCTCCTTCCTCTTATTGATAATTTACCATGAAATGGACAATATTCATTATCACACGTTCTCCTTGGAGGAGTAACCATAATTCCAATATTTTTTACCATATACTATCCCTATTTTTTATTTAACCTATCTTCTGGTCTTCCTATGATTGAAGAACCACTTATAAAGCAAACGTCATTCTCGAGGAAAATTCTCATTCTTTTAATTATTTTTTTCGGGATTTTTTTAATTGATTTAAATCCATCATCATTTTTAGCAGCAGGATTATTACGTATGTGTAGCATATTTTTAGTTTCAAACACTATTTTTCCACCTATACCTGTTAAAATTTTTTGATTTGATTCTATTATTTCCATGTTTAGTCCAGTTAGTTCATGATATAGAATTGAATTTGAAGTTATCATGATTTATTCATATCTCTTTCATTTAAAATGGTCATTATTCTAGCAATGTCTCTCCTTACCCATCTTATGTCTCCAGCTTCTTTTTTAAGTGTTCCTTTTGCACTCTCTGATTTTAATTTCGATAAATCTGTTCTAAGCTCTGTTAATTTATCAATTAGATCATTAGTTTCCATTTCTTTGATTGCTTTTAATTTGATTCTAGCCATTTATACCACCTCATTGTCTTTTTTATCCGTCTTTTGTTCATCAGATTTTTGAACGGTTAATTCAGACGGTATTACCTCTTCAGACGTGGTTTCATTAGTAATTAAATTTTCTTCATTTTGTATTGAAGCAGACTTACTTAATTCCAAGTCATTTGTTTTATTTGTATCTTCAGACGATTGCTGTGTTTGTAGACTGTTATTCTCATTGATTTTTGACCCTTCTGTTTTTTTAACTTGGTCTGAAGGAATCAATTCAAATTCGTTTGGAATCTCATTTTTTAAAGCTATTCTTACTTGTATACCTAATAATCCCATCTTTGTTAAAACATGGGTTATTCCAATTTTAACAATCTGATCCGCGACATTTCCACTTTTTGGAACAATACCCATTGAATGTTTTTCAAAATGAGATCTTTCACTTCTTAATTTTCCTGCAACAGTTACTTCAACCCCATGGGCACCAGCACTCATTATTGTATTCATTGACCACATTGCAGCCCTTCTAAAAGCAGTTCCCCTTTCGATTAATTGAGATATTCGGTTAGCCATTATTTTTGGGTTTAATTCTGGTGTCTCAACTTCCATCACCGATATCTGTGGATTGCTTAAACCGAATTTTTGTTCCATTCTTGCTGTTAAATCTTTAATTCCTGTCCCCTTTCTCCCAATAACAAGACCTGGCCTAGTAACATACAAGGTGATCCTAGTACCAATTGGTGTTTTTTGTACGTCAACTGCCCCAAAACCAGCATCTTTCAAAAATTGAGTTAGAAATTCATTTAATTCCATATTTTTATAATTATTTATAATTACATTTTTTGTTGTGTTCAAATTTAACTCACTGCTCCTTCTTGCGCAACTAGTTCTACACTCACGAGAGTATCAATCTTTGGACTAGATCTTCCCATAGCTCTGGGCGTAAATCTTTTTAACTTTGTTCCTTTGTGAACAACTGCACTAATAATTTTTAACCTGTCTAAATCCATACCCTTGTATTCGGCATTCGTTTCGATGTTGTCTAATAATTTTAAAAATTCGTTTGAAGCTTTGTTTGGAAAACGGCCGGCTGAAAATCCATCTCTTATATTGGATCTATGTGCTACTTCATTATGATATCTTCTGAACGGAACTGCAATTTCTCTTCTGATGACACGTTCTAAGAAGTCTCTTGCACTTTCAATTGACATTCCTTTTATTGCAATGGCTATCTCTCTAGCATGTTTATGTGAAATATCTTTATCTCTTAGAGAAGAACGAACATGCTTTGTCCTATCATATTTTGAAAAAGAGTAATTTGCCATAAATATCACTTTAATGGAACATATAGACTTGAACGTGATGAACCTACACCAGGTGAACCATGTTGCACACGTTTATTTGTAATTGCGTATTCTCCAAGATAATGGCCTATCATTTCCGGTCTTATCGAAAATTCATAAAATTCTTTTCCATTATGAACATTTATTGTTAGCCCTATCATGTCTGGCAAAATTATCATATCTCTTACATGAGTTTTCAATTTGTTTTTTAATTTTCCGTCTTTTGCTAGTTTTATTTCTTCTCGCAACTTCCTTTTTCCATCGTTCATATATTTTCCAATCCTCTTATCTAATGTACGTCGTTGTCTAGAATTTAATAATGGTAGTACAGATTCTACAGACATAGATTGTATCTGGTCTGCACTATATCCTCTAAATTTAAACTCTCTTACCAATTGAGAGAACACCCGTCTTTCATGATTATATCATGTCCTTTAAAATTATTCTTCTTATAAATTATTTGAGTTAACAAATCAAATTTTTTAAGATAGACTAAACTTTGATTGATCATTTTAAACTATCCCTAATTTAGTTGCGAGTTGTCTTGCACCCTCTCTCTCTCTGAATTTTATTATTGCTTTTTTTCCGTTGATGCTCCTTATTGTATTAACTTCAGCTACGTCACTATCATACAATTCTTTTATTTGTTTTTTAATCGAAGTCTTATTAAGATGTTCGTGTACTATAAAAATTAATTTATTTTCCTTCTCAATCAGATTAAATGTTTTCTCAGTAACATATGGACTCTTAACAAGTTGTTCTTCGTCCCATTTTTTTGATTTTGTATTTTTCTTTTTATTCACTTTTTATCAACTCCATGATTTTAATAAATGAAGATTTCTTTGTTTTTAACTCTTCAATTGCATTCTTAGAAAAGATAGTTAATCTTATAGGCTTTGCTCCCGGAGCAAGGTCCAATACACTTAATGATTGAATATTTATAATAGAAACTCCAGGAATCGATTTATCTAAATTTGTTATTTTAGCTTCGCTACTAACAACGATAAGGGCACTTATTATGGACTTTGAACTCTTTTTGCTATAAACTCTTTCTAATTCTTTTTCAAGTCCTAACTTTTCAAGAATTGATTTTAATTCCTTTGTCTTTGATACTTGTTCTATATCATTACTAACTATTATTGGAAAATTCGATAAATTTTCTACTTTGTGTCCTCTATTTAGAACCAATGCTTTTTCAGATGTAGCTGCGATAGCAGAACATAAACCCAGAAATTTTTCTTTTTTGTTTATTTTTTTATGAATTTTTTTCCATGATTGCGGAGGATGAGCCACACGACCATGACGTACTCCTGCTACACCTGCAGCCTGACCTGCTCTTGGAAAACCCTCACCCCTTGCTCTTGCAATTCTTGCTATGCCTAATCCTGTATTTCTCGACTCGGCGCTAACAATTTCTCCTGCTGCAGGATATCTGCCTTGCCTTTGATATGAATGAGAATCCAAATTTACATATACTTTTTTTATGACATCTGGAAGATAGGGTGTTTTGAAAATACTCGGTAATAAAACCTCTTCGTGTTCTTTACCATCAATTCCGACTATTTTTACTATTGGCGTTTTCATATTACACCATCAACTCCAATATTTTTGGTTCCTGAATTTTTTTCTGTGAACTTCTTAATGGAGACCTTAATTTTATTAGTCTTTTTGGTACTCCCGGAATAGACCCTCTTACTACAATAAAATCTCCTTTTATGACCCCAAAATGTTTGAATCCACCAGATGGGTTGATTCCGATCTCGTTCTCTTTTTCAGTGTTTGACATTATCAATATCCTTTTGTTATATTCAGTTCTCTGATGAAAACCATGTTGTCCTTGTCTAGGAACTGAATACATGACTACTGCTGGAGAAATGGGACCTAGGGTTCCAAGAGCTCTAACACTCTTTCGTGATTTATGCTGTTTTCTTTTAACACCGAAGCGGGTTATCGGACCTTCAACGCCTTTTCCCCTAGTTATAGCTGATACATCCATCATTTGTCCTAATTGAAATACTTCGTTTATTTTGACCTGTTTACCTAAAATAGTTTTTAAATACTCAAATTTTTCTTTATTATTATCTCCGGATACACCAACTTCAAAAATGAAAGGTTTTTTTTGAGATAAGCCGGCATCACTTGGTGTTAGAGATACAATCGCTACGATTGATGTTACAGAATCGATTAATTGTGCAGATTTTTCAATCCCTTCATTGAATTTTATTGTTGTCTTTCTTGTTATCTCCTTTGGAAATTCCTTGGAATAAATATCAAAAATTACATGATTTCCGTAAACATTTTTTTTGTAACCTCTAATGCCTATAATTGTGATCGGTGGGGTGACCACTACAGTTGAGGGGTTTAACAATGGTTTTCCAAAATTTGGTGTTTTTTCATGATCATCTACAGTCATGACTTGAATTCCACCAACTTTAAATCCTGCAAAACCAATCAGAGATGGTTTGTTAACCAAATTTGGCCATGTTCTTATTCTGGATTCTAAACTTTTAGCCCTAGATCGAGGATTAAAAGCAAGACTACCACGTCTTGGTGCACTATACTTTCTATGTCCCATAGATAGAGCAAAACTTTCGTTTCCCTTTAATAAATTTATAACTATGAAATATTTTAATAATCAAATTCGTTTAAAAATTCGTTAAAAACAGAAAGTGAGCCAAATACTGCTTCTTCCAATCGAATTGTTTCAGTATGTTGATTGGGAAACATATTTAGAAAATAGATATTAGGTGTATAAGTCCAATCAACAGAAGGGAATATTTCATCCAAATCTCTAAATGGAGATCCAAAGAACAGTATAATATTTTTTATATCTCTTAATTTTGTGGCTAGTTCCTTTTTTCTGTCTTTAAAGTAATCCCCTTTCTTTTTGGTAATGAGAATCAGTGAATCGTTTTTATTCTTCATTAAAAAGGTTGGAAGATCTGAGATAAATTTGAGATTATATCCCCAGTATTCCCTAATTTCGTTTTCGGGTATTTCTTTAACATGGAGATCAGGATATTTTGAGATAAATTTGACATTTAATATTTCTCCTGTTTTGTAAGAACGAGATCTTTGATCGCGAGTGATTTTTAATGGTATGTCTCTAGTTAATCCAAGGTCCAGATATACCTGATTATTATCAATCCTTGAAATCATTCCAATCCGTATATCTCCTACAGATATTTTTTTTAGATCTATTTTTTTTACATGGTGTGGGGTTCTCAATGGCGGTAAAATACCAACGTATTTTAACTCTTCACGTATGGAAAAAAGATGTTTACGTAGGTATTGAGGTACGTTTAAGTATTCCAATAATATTTTAAGGATATTTATATCCTTTTTTGATATATGTTCTTTTTTATCTTCATAGATTAGAATATTTTTAATTCCAAATATTGAAGCACTTCTTGCAAACCATGAAATCTTTAGACTCTTTTCGAGAAGTGAATTTTCCTGAATTAATGAAGAAGAAGGAATAGATACGGAAATAGTATATCCATTCTTGTTAGTCATTTAATAGTCCTAGAATAATGCTTGATAAGGACCCAGAATAGCCAAATAATTTATATCGCAATATTCCTTTCTTGTCAATTATTATCGATGAAGGTGTTCCTTGAAGTGAATATCTTTCAAACGTCTCTGCAGAAAATTTTTTATTTTTTAAATATGTCACTATTCTATGTTTAATAGTTGTTTGATCGTTAATTGAGTAATTATTAAAATCTGGAATGTTTTCATGAATAAAATCGTATATCTTATTTTCTGTCAATAAAATATCCGAAGTTTTTAGATTGTCCATTGCAACAGGAAATGGAATCTTGTAGTGTAATTTATCAGATCCGTTCAATTGACCTTGTTGCTTCAATGCATTATAAGTTTCTCCTATAACCTCACCCTCGGTTAATAAAAGTTTCAAGTTATCTATCGTATTCTTATCATAATCTTCAAATGCTGTTGCAAGTCCCCAGACTACAACATCATCCCTTTTAAAACTATTATACACTGATATGGATTCTGGAATTCCGTATAGAAAACATCCAGGGCAATTTACTTGAAATACTTCTATTAAAATTATTTTTCCGAAATTCTTATCAACATTCGTAGGATAACCTTGTATCCATTCACTAACTCCTATGTTTGGAGCTTTGTCTCCTATATTTACTTGCATAAACTATCAGCTATTGATAAAAAAGTATAATTTAATTGAATTGAATATAAAAAATAACTAAGTTGAAACTTTATGTGGATTATCTTTCGCGATTTGTTCAAATTTTTCTATATCAGTATCAGTTAATCGTTTCATCATTTTGTCTTCATGAGATACAATTGCCATTTTAATATTTTTTAGATTACCTTTTTCTTCACTCACAAGAGTAATTGATTCGATAGCTAATGCACCTGCTTCTTCCAAAGTTATGTTATTTTTGTAAACCTTTTCTAAAAATTCATTGACTTGATCGCTTCCTTGCCCTATAGCAATTGCGTCATATCCAATATAAGTTCCACTAGGATCAGTCAAAAATAAAGAACCTCCATTTTTGTCTACACCTGCTATTATAAGGGCAACACCAAATGGTCTTACTCCCGCATATTGAGTAAGTTGTTGTGCCATATCTGCAATATTCTTTGCAACCCCTTCTACATCAACTATTTCATCATAAATTAACCTGTTACTTTGGGCATAAAATCGTGCGTGGTCAACTTGGGTTCTTGCATCTGGGATATAACCTGCTGCAGCAACTCCTATGTGATCGTCAATTTGAAAGATTTTTTGAGTAACATCTGGAACTTGTAACTTCCTAGTTTTTTCCTCAACTGCCAAAATTACTCCATCTTTACTCTTAATTCCTATAGCAAGTGTCCCACGTCTTACTGTCTCTATTGCATATTCTACCTGATATAATCTCCCATCGGGAGAGAAAACCGTTATGGCTCTATCATAACCTGCTGCTGCTGGTAACAATTCAATCTTTTTACTTTTTCTCGTTTAATTTAAATTTTCCTTAAAAAAAGATAAATGTCATCATTAAAAATAACAGGTCAAAAATTATGGTTGAAGATGAAATCATTTTTTACGGTCATCAAAATGTTCTTTGTAATCATAAGAGAACAATAGAAGTCACCAAGGATGATTATCTAACCCTACGTGGTGATTGTATAATAGGTATCAATGCGAACAAGGGTTGTTATGATTTAAATGAAAAATTAAAAAGGGATTTAACAAGAAATGATACGCATGTAAGATTTGAGATAATGGTAGATTCAGAAAACTTTAAGTTCAATGGATTAGGCAATGATAAACTTACATTGTTAAATAAACATGAAATTGTTTTGCGTAAAACAGATTTCATTTGTAATCGTACAGCGGGAATAAAATGCAATAGTGCGTCATCAGACATGCCAACTGAGATGGTAAGACTACTAAGGAATGGAAAAATGGGAATTCTCAGGATAATTACCGAATAGAAGTTGTATATTAATGATAGAATTCTCCATCAAATGACTTTTATATTTCTTATTCTAGAATTGTTCTCCGGTTATTGCTTCAAATGAATAGATGTATCTTTCTGACAGTTTTTTTACGATATCATCAGGAATGGTGGGTGGACTTGGGATTTTATTATCCTTAGCAAGATCATCTACAGTTTTCTTAAATCCTATATCAATTAACCAATCACGAAATATTTGCTTATCAAAACTTTCTTGAGATTTTCCTAGTTGGTATGATTTCATGTCCCATAAACGATATTCATCGGGTCCAATAGAATCTGCAAGTAATATTCTACCATCATTAGTTATACCATACTCAAACTTTATGTCTGCAAGAATGAACCCCTTTGTTTTAAGAAATTTGAACATTTTTTCGTAGATATTTATTGAACGATCTTTAATAATAGAATAATCATATTCTGATATTATTTTGGAAGATATTATTTGCTTTTTATTTATCCGAAGATCATGTGTGTCAGATTTCGTGGTGGTATCCATGATGGGTTGTGGTAATTTTGCTGCCATTACAGGAGTAAAATCAGCAGTGATGATATCATTTGCATGGCCTGCCTTGAATCTATCTACCAGACTTCCATAAAAAAAACCTCTTACAATAAATTCTAATGGAATCATTTCTAATTTCTCAACCAACATTCTATCTTTTTCCATAATCTTTATCATATGATTTGGTGTTTCTAGAAAATCGAACCAAAACTTGGCAAATCTGCATAAAATCTCCCCTTTATTTGGAATCTGTTGGTTAAAAACAACATCAAATGCAGAAATCCTGTCAGTAAAATAAAAAAGCAAACTTTTGGTGTCGTATTCATATACATCTTTAACTTTTCCAGAATGCAGTAATTTCATTACAACTCTGATCTTTAGAAGAGAAATTATATCTTTTGAATTTGAATTTCAATAAAGTAATATAAAAAAGCAATATTAAAGTAAGTATCGTTTCACAATGGTTTTTTATTTTATTATAAAACAGATAATGATTATTGCGTATTCCACAGGATTCCTATGGTTAAAAAGAAACCCGATCTCATTGTTCTTTTCTACAATTAGTCCATTCTCCATTCTTTTTGTTTTATTTATCATAGGAAATGGGAAATATACAGAATTTGCAATAGCAGGGAGTTTAATTATGGCATTGGTAAGTTACGGATTATCATTAGGTCAAGATATATCTTTGTACAAGACAGAATACAAAATACAAGACCTGTTTGTAGCTTCTCCCGTATCTCCCTTGACATATATGACAGGATTGGCTATTTCTCAATTGTTATTTGGTTTTCCTGCGTTATCCGTTCTAGTTGGCCTTACCTTAGTCTATGCCCACAATCTTGCTGACGTTATTATGTTAGTTGTTACCATCTTGGTCATATGGGGAACAACATCATCTTTGGGATTTTTCCTTTCCTCACATATGATGCACATGCGAAATGCAACACAGATAATATCTTTTGTTAATATTTTTATAACAATTCTTCCTCCGGTTTTTTATCCCATAAACATTATACCTGAACCATTGCAGACATTTGCATACATTGTTCCTACCACGCATGCTTCAATACTTGTTCAGGATATAATGCATCAACAAGTACCAGTAAATTGGACTCCTCAATTAGGATTACTAATAGAATTTTTATATCTAGTAGGGTTCATTGTTTTAGCAAAAACCAGATCAGTATGGAGGGAACCATGATATATTTTATAACTGAGGTCATGATGGGATTTGGACCCATGACCTAAGGTTTACAAAACCTTCGCTCTGCCAGGCTGAGCTACATGACCGTTTAATGTCAAAACAATCAATGATTGTATTAGATTAATTAACTTTTTCCCTAATTAAATTAGATAAAAAATTTTAATGTATTTAAATAAGATAATGAAACTGATTTTGTGAATCTAGACAAATTCAAACAATTTAAGATAATGGTTACTATTGAAAATAAAAAGTATATAAATGACCCAGAGGGAGAAACAATTTTTAGAGATCTTGTCAGTAATTCAAAATACACCACAGTAAAATCAATAAGAAGTGCAAAGACATTTACAATAATGGTAGAATCAACTTCTGAAAGTGATGCAATTGACCTAATTTACCAAATGTGTCAAGAATTGAGACTTTACAACCCAATAGTAAGTGATTGTACGGTTTTGATAAAAAAAGACAACTAATTACTTAATGATACTGCTCCATCAAGTAAAAGAATCGTTCTTAAATGTTTTGCGAGGTCCGTAACTGTAATAATTCCGACAAGCCCACCATTTTCATTTAATATTGGCAATCTTCTAACTTTATTATTTACCATACGCTGAATGGCAACATCTAGCGACATATCAGGTGTAGCATATGTTCTTATTTTAGACATTATCTCACCTATTCTCACTTTTTCTAATGCCAAGTTCTTTAAACAGATTTTTTTAATAAAATCTCTTTCAGTTACAATCCCTTGAGGTTGATCATTAACAGTTACTATAAGAGAGCTTATACCTTTATCTGTCATTAAACGAGCAGCTTCTATAGCAGTTTTTTCGTGATCTATTGTAACGATATTTTTGGTCATAATGTCTCTGACCATTTCAGTCATTAAAGGTCTATTAAATAAAATATTATAAGAAGTTTATCCTAGTAAGAAGAAAAAGTTTGCCCCAAAAATTTATTTAATTTTAATAATTTACAATATATAATTGATAAAAATAGGGATACCAATATTTCCGGGAAGTAACTGTGATCGAGACGTAGCTAAAGTTTTAACAACCACATTTAATATAAAAACAGATTTTCTATGGTATAATAAAGATAGAATCTCCTCAGGCTATAATGCCATAATAATCCCTGGAGGTTTCTCGTTTGGTGATCGATTAAGATCCGGAATTATCGCAGCACATTCTCCCATAATGAGTGAAGTAAAGAGATTATCTAAAGAGGGTATTCCAACATTAGGAATATGTAATGGCTTTCAGATACTGGTTGAATCTGAAATTCTACCTGGAGCATTAATTAAAAATGATACACTAAAATTCGTTTGCAAATGGAGTAAATTAATAGTTAAGAACAACAGAACACCATTTACGAACGAATTTGAGGCAAATCAAATTTTTTCAATCCCCGTTGCTAATGGGGAAGGACGTTATGTAGCGGATTCTGAAACCATAAAGGATCTGCAAAGGAAAAACCAAATAGTTTTTCAATATGAAAAGAACGATAACCCCGGTGGGTCATTCGAATGTATTGCAGGAATTTGTAATGAAAATGGGAATGTAGTCGGAATGATGCCACATCCAGAGAGAGTTTTTGAGAATTTACTTCCTAATATGGGTCTTCCTCAAGAAGCGTTGAAAGTTTTTAGCTCTTTAACCAATTATCTAGGAAAAAATATCGGTTTTAAAAAAATACAGAAAGGAAAAGCGGTGTAATTGGTGTTGTTAACAAGGTCCGAACTAAAATATTTAAAACAAAAGTTAGACAGGAATCCAAACAATCTTGAAAAAGAAATTGTTGCTGCAGAATGGTCAGAACACTGCTCTTACAAATCATCAAAAAAATATATCCGACTTTTTCCTACAAAGGGATCAAGGATTATTGTAGGACCTGGATATGATGCTGGAGTATTGGACGTAGGAAATGGATTTGTAATAACTGTTCATATAGAAAGCCACAATCACCCCTCTGCGGTCGAACCTTACGGAGGAGCAGCTACGGGAGTTGGGGGTGTCATAAGAGATATCATCTCTATGGGTACAAGACCGATTGCTTTACTCAATGCATTAAGATTTGGTTCCATAAATGAAGGTGTTAATAAAGAAAAATCAAAATGGTTACTTAAAAATGTGGTTAGAGGGATATCGGATTACGGTAATTGTATAGGAATTCCTACTATTGGAGGAGAGGTTGAATTTGATAATTCCTTCAATAACTATTGTATTGTAGATGTTGCAGCTTTAGGACATGGTAAAAAATCTAAGTTGTTGGTAAACAAAGCAGATATAGGTGATTTAATAGTCTTGGCAGGAGGACTTACAGGAAGAGATGGCATTCATGGGGCGTCTTTTGCATCAAAAAAATTGGAGGTAGAAAATAGATCAGCAGTACAAATTCCTGACCCATTCTTGGAAAAACTACTAATAGATGCAACAATGGAAGCAGTGGATAAAAAAGTAGTTAAAGCTATCAAGGACCTAGGCGGAGGTGGCCTATCTTGCTGTTTATCAGAAACATCGGATAATCTGAATAGAGGTTTTGAAATTCATATAGACAATGTTCATAAAAAATTTCCTGACATGAGTACCACTGAGATTATGATATCTGAATCACAGGAGCGAATGTTATATGTTACCGATAAAGTAATGTTTCCAAAATTAAAACAGATATTGGAAAAATATGGAATCCTTTACTCAATTATAGGACAGGTTAAAAAACACAAAAATCTTGTGATAAAAAATAAAGGATCCACAATAGCAGAGATGCCATCTGATTTGATAGCCCATGCACCTCTTTTAGAAAGAAGGTATAAAGTTCCTTCTTATCTTAAAAAAATAAAAACAACAAATAATTGTAAAATACCGACTGACCTAAATAAAACATTATTAAAAATGATTTCAAATTTGAATATATCTTCTAAAAAATGGATATTCCAACAATACGATCATGAGATTGGATTGAGGACTGTAATTAGGCCCGGATATAGTGATTCATCGGTACTCCGCCTTGATAATAATAAATTTGTTTCATTGAAATTAGACGGCAATTCAAAATTATGTTACTATGATCCATATCATGGAACATTGAATCTACTATCAGAATCATGCAGAAATGTAATTTCCTCAGGAGCATTTCCTATTGGATTAGTGGACCATTTGCAGTTTGGAAATCCCACCAATGAAGAAGTTTTCTGGACCTTCAGAGAGAGTGTAAGAGCCATTATAGATTTTAGTAATTTTAACAAGTTACCCATAGTAGGAGGAAAAGTGAGTTTTTATAACGAGACAGAAATCGGGCAAATTAAACCTACTCCTGTTATTGGAATGATAGGTTTGATCGAAAATGAAAAAGATGTAAAAACACAACACCTAGAAAAAAATCAATCTGTTTTCATAATCGGGCAAACTGAAGAAAGGATGGGTGGTTCAGAATACTATGCAGAAATATGCCACGTTGAAGATATTGATGTTCCACAAGTTAATCTAGAGCATGATGCATTAATATCAAAAACCATGATTATGTTAATCAAAAGAGGATTGGTAAAGAGCATTCATGATTGTTCAAAAGGTGGACTTGCTATAACGGTATGTGAGATGGCTCTTCCCAACAAATTAGGTCTAGAAATTTATCTAGATAAGATTCCAAACTCTTGTAACCGAATTGATTTTCTTTTATTTTCAGAGACTGCATCAAGATTTGTAGTCTCAACGGATAATCCAAATAAATTAAAAAATTATCTGCGCAAAATCAAGGGACTCAAATTCAGTGAAATTGGATTAACCGACAATTCAGGATTAGTTCGATTCTATACCTCTGAGAATAAGAATAAAAAGATAATAAGTCTAGATATAAATAGAATAGAAAAAGAGTATAACAAGTTAAATGAGATTATGGAAAATTAGGAGAATTTTTTAAGTATACCTAAACATATAAAAATGTTAAAGACAAAATAAAAAATAAAGAGGATGCCATATGGTTCATGAAAATTGTGGCGTTGTAGGGGCTTTTTCACTAAGTGGAAAAAATGTAATTCCGATCATAATTGATTCTCTTCGTGCTCTTCAACATAGAGGACAGGAATCGTGGGGTCTTGCTGTCCCAAACAAGGACCCATTTAAGCATTTGGGGTTAGTATCATCAAGTGCTGATAAATTTCATCTTCTCATTAAAAAAATGAGATCGCATGTTGGAATAGGACATGTAAGATATTCTACTTTTGGTGGAAGTTCTCTGGAAAATGCTCAACCTTTGAAGGTCAAAGACCTATGTATAGCACATAATGGAACTATAGCAAATGTAGAGGAATTAACTGGAATGGTTGGAGGATGTACCTTTACTCCACAGACTATGAGTGATACCCTAATTGCAACCAAAAGAATAATTCACCATCTTTCAAAAAATCAAAATGATGTTACAAAATCGTTGAAAATTTTTAGAAATGAGATGATCGGTTCTTTCTGTTTTACCTTTCTTACTGATGAAGGAACGCTGTTTGCAGCAAGGGATTCAAAAGGTTTTAGGCCATTAGTTCTTGGCTACCATAAACAATCAGAAACATATGTTGTAGCATCAGAATCATGTGCATTTAATGCAATGGGTGCTTATTTAGTTAGAGACATAGAACCCGGTGAACTGGTAGTGATAAATAATAATGGAGTAGAAAGCCAATTCTTTTCAAGAGAAAAACATCATGCTCATTGTGCCTTTGAATATACATACTTTGCTCATCCAACAAGTATAATGGAGAAGATTAACATCTATGCGGCACGAAAAAGAATAGGACACTTCCTAGCAAAAAAATATCCTTTAAAAGATATCGATGTAGTGATCCCTGTTCCAGATTCTGCGCGTCCTGCTGCGTTGGGTTATGCACAAGAAATGAATTTACCGTTTGAAGAAGGACTTGTAAAAGATAGACACATAAACAAAGGACTTTTAAGAAGTTTTATAGAACCATTTCAAGCAAACAGAATAGAAATAAACAAAGGGATTATACCTATTGAGGATGTCATAAAAGGCAAAAGAATTGCAGTAGTGGATGACAGTATTGTGAGAGGAACAAGTTCAGCTGAAATAGTCAAAACATTGCGTAGTGCAGGAGCAAAATCAATTGTAATGATAGTAACTTTCCCTCCCGTAAGATTTCCATGCTATGCTGGAATTGATTTTCCTTCTAAGGAAGAATTGCTGGCTAATCAATGTGAAACTGATATTACAAAAACAGAGTTAAAAGTATCAAAAATGATTTCTGCAGATAGAGTAATTTATAACGATACATCGAATCTAGCGGACGCTATTGGATTGCCTAAAGAGGAATTGTGTTTTACATGCTCTAGTGGTGACTACTCTGTACTTGGTAAAATTCCAAGGTTTCTTACGCGAGAGCAAATAAAGGGTGTAACTAATCAAAAATAATTTTGTTAATTTTGTTTATAAATAATGGAAATAACAGAATTTGAACATAATTTATATTGAAAATATTGTATAAATATAAAAATTTGAGTAATATATACGCTCTTGCAATTGATATTGATGGTACTATGACCGAAAATGGGAACGGAGTCATCCATCTTCCAGCATTACAATACCTGAGGCATCTTGAAAAAATGGGATTTAGAGTTATCTATGTAACTGGACGTTCTTCAATCGAGGCGTTTGTTCTAGCTGTTTTTGGTGGAACTACTAGGATAGCTGTAGGTGAAAATGGAGGTGTAATAACAACTGGACCAAATGAACATACATTATTGGCAAGTAAAGAGGAATGCCAAAGTGGTTTTATGTCATTAAAATTGGCTTTAGGAAGTTCTGTAAAAAAAAAAGATGTTATATATAGGATGTCAGAAGTGGTATTGACACGAAGTTTTGATATAAATTTGGGACAAAAAATATTAGAAAAAGAGAAATTGAATCTTTATTTAAACGACAGTGGTTATGCATATCATATAAATAAAAAAGGTGTAAACAAAGGAGCGGGACTCTCAAAGGCTCTGGAATATCTAAAAATAAATCCTGAAAACGTAGCTGCTATCGGTGATAGTGAGACTGACATTCCAATATTTGATATGTGTGGCTACAGTATTGCTTTACATCACTCAAAAAAAGAAGTAAAGGAAAAGGCAAACTTTGTGGTCTCTAGCGGCCCCGGTTTAGGTGTGATAGAGGCAATTGATCATCTATATATGAATAGTTTTCTTGGGAATGCACCAAATGTCATCAAATGACATTGTAGAAAACGAAAATCTTTATTGTTTAATATTGGAAGAACTTAAAGAGTTGTTTGATGGAATAGTAAAAACATTATGTGATGAGAAGATAATTTTTAAAATAGATGAAACAGCCGATAAAAGATTTGGTGACCTTACATGCAATGTTGCCTTTCTTTTATCCAAATATTTAAAGAAAAGTCCATATCAAATTGCAACAGAAATTGTGAATCGTCATGTTAATCCCCATATAAAAACCAAAAAAAACTCTTTTATCTCTTACGCAACTGCACATCAATCTGGATATGTTAATTTTACTATAAATTACAGACTATTATTTGATCTTATTCTTCAAAAGACAGTGCTTTCAAAAAGATATAAATTTCCAGATTTTGGTCATAATAAACTTGTTCTTATTGAACACACTAGTGTCAATCCGAACAAGGCAATCCATGTTGGTCACTTAAGAAACATTGTAATAGGTGATTCCTTATACAGAATTTTTAAGAATACAAACTATGATCCAAAGGTCCTAAATTATATAGATGATTCAGGAGTCCAAGTTGCAGATATAATAGTAGCTTTCCTGTATTCAGGATTTTCTGAAGCTCCTCCTGACCCCGATACAAAATTTGACAAATACTGTGGTGAGGTTTATGTAAAGATAACTAAATTAATCGATGAAGATCAATCACTTTTAGAAAAAAGGAAATTTGTTATTAGAGAGATGGAAAAAAGGAATTCAAAAATATCAATTTATGCCTCAAATTTAGTAAAAAAAATTTTAAAAGAACAATTAAAAACATGTTGGGAAATTGGTTCCAGATATGATATACTGAATATTGAATCAGATATCATAAAATCAAATTTATGGGACAAGTCATTTCAATTACTAAAAGAGAAAAATGTTATTTATTTAGCAAAAGAGGGTAAAAATGTTAATTGTTGGGTAATAAAAGCAGAAGAGGATGAAGACGAGAAGGTTATTGTGAGAAGTGATGGAACTAAAACCTATTTTGCCAAGGATATTCCTTATGCATTATGGAAATTACAAATTATTCAAGATCCTTTTGATTATCTAAAATATGAAAGACAGTGGGATGACTCTGAAATTTGGATATCTACACTTGATAGTACTAATCAATTGGATGATAATGAAAGAAAGAAATTTTTCCAAAAGAATCCGGACAAGGCAATTACAATAATTGATTCACGACAGTCTAGATTACAGAATCTGATTATAGGTATAATAAAAAAGATAGAACCAGAAAATGATAATTATCATTATTTGGGATACGAAGCAGTTACTCTCAGTCCACAAACTTCAAAGATTTTAGGTTTTGAACCAGATAAAAATATTGTACATATGTCTGGAAGAAAGGGGTTATTTTTTAATGCAGATGATTTGATAGAACAATTGAAAAGAAAATCATTACAGGAAATAGAGAGGAGAAACAAGGATCAAAATATAACGCCAGGTGAGATAGAAAAAATAGCTCTAGGAATAGCTGTCTCAACAATAAGATACACACTAATAAAACAGGATCTCGATAAGATTATAGTTTTTGACTTGAATGAAGCAACAAATCTAGATGGCGATACTTCTTTGTATTTACAATATGCCTATGCAAGAGCTTCTAGGATTTTGGAAAAATCAGATTTCCCTCACTACAACCCTGTTATTTTGGATAAATCATTTTTTGCAAATAAAACAGATGATATATCTACCGATTACAATTTAGATCTGAAAAACAGAGATAAAGAAGTAGATTTTACTACGGACTTTAAAGAAGAAGAAATTAGTTTGATTAAAGAACTCGCAAAATTTGATTACATAATTGAACAAACAATAAAAACATTAAATCCAAAAAATCTCGCAAGATATGCAAATAATCTTGCCACTAAATTTAACATGTTTTACGAGAATGTCCCTGTATTAAAAGAAAATAATGAGAATCTACAAAATGAAAGAAAATTCTTGGTCAAATCTTTCATTGTTATCCTCAGTAATGTTTTTGATCTACTAGGCCTTGTCCCACTATCTAAGATTTAAATTAGTATTATTGCAACATCATTTCGCAAATTAGTCTATGAAGATTGTTGATAATTCTTATGTGTTGTTATTTCACACCCAAAGGAAAAAATGGTTGGTAAATGTTGAGAAAGATAAAAAATTTCATACACATTTAGGCATTATTGATTTTAACGAGATAATTGGTAAGGAATTTGGTGAGTCAGTTAGAACACTAACAAATAATGAAATATTTCTAGTAAAACCTACAATTCATGATTTTATCATGAAATCAGTTCGAGGTACCCAGATAATTTATCCAAAGGACCTTGGTTATATAGTAATAAGGACGGGATTAAAAAATGGATCGAATGTTTTAGAAATAGGCACTGGAAGTGGTGCACTCACAACATTTATGGCAAGTATTGTTAAACCTGAAGGACATATCTATACTTTTGACATAAATCCAAAATTTATGGAAATTGCAAAAAAAAATTTAACGAAAGCAGGTATGATTGACTATGTAACGATGAATTATCATGATTCACAAAAAGGTATTGGAGATCTTAAGGACATTGATATAGCTGTAGTGGACCTTGGTGACCCTTGGACTGTAATTGAAGAAGTACGTCATGTTCTAAATGGAAGTGGTTCATTTGTAGCCATTTGTCCGACAATGAACCAATGTGAAAAAACGGTTGCTTCGTTAAAAAGTTCAGGGTTTATTGATACAGATTGTACAGAATTGCTCATTAGAAATATCGAAGCCAGAGAGGGAATGACACGTCCATCAATGCGTATGATAGGGCACACTACATACTTAGTATTTGCGAGAAAATCTCTTTAAATTTTTTTTGTTGAAATATTTTTGAGCTTTTCCTCAAGTTCTTTTTCAGTATGTATTGGAGGGTAACAAGTTAATTCACTACAAACAAAGGCATACTCAGACTTGGATGCTTCTCTATCTGTATTATTCAATAATTTTCCCCTAAAAAAGGTATATTTTTCCAATTTAATCAAATCAGATTTCTTATTAATAATGGCACAAAAACTGTTTGGAAGAAAATACCTGTGTACCAATTCTACCAATGTAGAATTTATGTTATTTTTTATTATAACAATGTCAAGTGGTTTTTCAATATATTTATACAAACAAACGAGAGTATTTCCATACGCAAATGGATTGTTATACGCAAATTGATTACAATTCAATAGAATTTCTTCAGATATTCTTAAAAAATCAAGATTTCCTGTTATTCTATTTAAGTTAAGTAATGCTATAGCTGCCATGGAATTCCCACTTGGAATGGAGAGATCTTGATAATTTTTGGTTCTCAGGATTAGTTTCTCATGATCGTCAGATGTGAAGTAAAATCCTTTATCAACTTCATCATAAAAATGGGAAATCATTATTTCTGTATAGAAGAGCGACCTTTCAAGATAGAACGGTTCCGAATGTACTTCAAAAATATCCAGTAATGCATTGATGTAAAACGAGTAATCATCTAGGTATGCGTTTAATTTGGAAATTCCATTTTTGTATGTTCTTTTCAGTCTTTTTTTATCAATATCAAACATATTTTTTTCTATAAAATCTACACATTTTATAGCTATATTCAAAATATTAGAATCATTGGTTATTTTGTATGCACTAACTAAACCAGATATCATAAGTGAGTTCCATGATAGTAAAATTTTTTCATCCTTTCCTGGAGGTACACGTTTAACTCGATTAGTCAATAATAATTGCAAAGAAGATTCTAAAATGCTGTTTATTTCTTCTGGGGTTATTGCATTGTTTTTTGATAAAGTATCTATTGAAACAGATACATTTAGAATGTTTTTTCCCTCAAAATTACCTCTTTGTGTGATTCCAAAATGGTTACAAAAAATCTCCGATTTTTTGTTATCGTTTAAAATATCCTCAATCTCTTTCTTTGACCAGACGTAAAATTTACCTTCTTCCCCTTCAGAATCTGCATCTTGTGATGAATAAAATCCTCCTTCTGTTGAAAGCATTTCTCTTTTAATATAATCAATAGTCTTTACTACAGTTTTTAAATAGATCTGATTTTGGGTAATCTGATAAAGTTCTGAAAACAATTTTATCAACAATGCATTGTCGTATAACATTTTTTCGAAATGAGGAACAAGCCATCTTCTATCGGTAGAATAACGGCAAAAACCACCACCCATGTGATCGTGAATTCCCCCTTCGATCATTTTTAATGTAGTAAAGTTTACAAAATTAAGAATTTGTCTGTTTTCTGTATAATAAAAATATCGTAAAAGAAACATAAGGTTAGAAACATTTGGGAACTTTGGAGACTGACCAAAACCTCCAAATATAGTATCTCCTAATTGCAACAATCCCGAGGCTGATGCATCCAATATTTCTCTGTCAAATCCTATTTTTTGCGCAATTGGCTTCTCTTCATTTTCGGTTTTAAGAGCACTCATAAATTGTTGTACGTTTCTAGATATTTCAGAATTTTTTTCTTTGTATATATTAGAAAGATTAATCAAAAGTGTTGGGAATCCAGGAAATCCATAACGGGAATCCTTTGGAAAATAAGTACCGATATAGAATGGTTTTTGATCGGGAGTTAAAAAAACTGAAAGCGGCCATCCACCAGTTCCTAGAAATAGCTGACATGCTTTTTGATATATGTCATCAATATCTGGCCTTTCTTCTCTATCGACCTTGATATTTATATAATTTTCATTTAAGAGTTTAGCTACTTCTTCATCCTCAAATGATTCATGAGCCATAACATGACACCAGTGACATGAGCTGTAACCTATACTAAGAAAAATTGGCTTATTTTCTTGCTTTGCTTTCTCAAGTGATTCTTCATTCCACGAGTACCAATCGACTGGATTATATGCATGTTGTAAAAGATATGGACTGGTCTCATTGATGAGTCTGTTTGGTTTTTTTATTCCCACGTGTGAATCTTGCAAGTGAAGTCATAAATATAATCTTCTCATGCTGATATCAATGTATTTGTTGTGTAAATTATCCAATTTGTTTTTCAAAAATTTGTTGTTATATATTATATTTTCATTTAGACATTGAAAAACTGTAGTAGTTTTATCCAGAATTTGTAGTGTTCTTAATTTGTATATTTCTGAGTGATGGCGGTATCTGAGCTAATGCCGGATCGTCACTTTTTGGTAACGGTGGCATACCATAATGTTCTCTCAATGTTTCTTGTTGTTTTTCTAATACACTAATAGAAAATTGTGGTCCTATATATCCAAAACTTGCCCACATTATAAAAATAATAATTAATGAAATAGCCATTATCAAAAAATAAGGTAAATAAATTCTAAATCCTTTCTTCTTGTCTTTTACAGGAGTAGTCATATCTGATCGTAATTAATATAGATATATTAAGACTTTTTCCCTGATTCTACTGGATTTAATTTTTTTGAAATATCTTTATCGCTTGCGGTGGACATACATTTTCGCAAGCAAGGCAAAAAATACAATCCTTTTCTCTTGCCATGAAAGGTTTCTTCTCAGAACCCGGATGTCCGGGGGTATCTAACCATTCATATACATTTACGGGACATGCATCAATACATGCACCGTCTCCAATACAAATATCAAAGTCCACACAAACGTTATCTCCCCAAATACCTAGTTGTCCGGGAGCATCAAGTGGACCCCATACATTAATGCTTTTAAATTTTCCTGAAATTTGTCTTTTGGATTTAAATGATATATCTATTGGACCTTCAAGAACAGAATGATCCGTACCATTCCCTGTTAATAAAATAGTTGTATTTTCATCAAGTTTTTCAGATGGTGAAGATGATACTAATTCAGAAACCTGAGTTCCAGTATTTTGAGGAATTTCTGATTGAATTGGTTTAGATATTGTTGGTCTAGGAGAGTTTTGAATCTTAATTTTTTGGTTTTCAATTAATTTCTTCCTTTTAATTACGCATAATTGGTTATGAATTTCTTTCATACTATCTAGAGTGTTTTTATTTGTATGAATCAAAAGAGAACCGCAGTCCTCGCAAACATATTCTAATTGCAATACAATACATTAAGTATAAATTGCTATTTATCAATTTTTTGATAGTAAACCTGATCAAAGATAGATATTTAAGCACATGACAATGATTTTAAGAAATCATATATAAATGACTATTGGTCTAGGTCAAGTCTATTGGAAAGAAGTTATACACACACTTCGTAACATAATTCCGATTTATGACAAAGTTAATAAAATTATTTCACTTGGGAAAGACCAGGACTTCAGATTGATAGGGATACGCAATGGGATATTTTCAGGAAACCTGGTATTGGATGCAGGTTCGGGATTTGGAAACATGTCTAAATTAACTTTAAATGAATTTGAAAACAAAATAAACGTTGTAATGTACGATCCGATTTTTGATATGTTAAAAAAATCGAAGACTGCTACTGATTTGAGTATCCAACGTTATTCAGGAATTTTTGAATTTCTACCGTTCAAGAGCAATATCTTTGATGCCGTAATGTGTGGATATTCTATGAGAGATTCTATTTATTTAGAACAAGCTATTTCAGAAATGCAAAGAATATTGAAAAAAAATGGGAGGTTGATAATAGTGGATCTGGGTAAGCCAGATAATAGAATTGTAAGGGCTGGAGTTTCTTTTTATTTAAGATATGTATTGGGAATAATGGCTTTTTTGGTAGCTGGAAAGGAAGGATTTAGATTTAATACACTTTATGGAACTTTTCAAAAATGGCCACAAAATGAAAAATTACATGAATTATTGTCTAACAAGTTTTCTAGAATTGTTTTTATAAAAAAATTTTTGGGTGCTGCTATCATAATTATAGCATATAAATAAACAAAAGTAAGGAATTTCAAGTGAGACAGAATATTATAAAAATTATATTTTAAAAAATATAGTTTCTAGAATAATCAAAAAGTTGAAAAGATCGTAGTTTTCTTATAATTAATCATAATTAGATATACTGTCCAAGTTTAAGGTTTTATATAATATATTTGAAATTTCCTGTATTTCAAAAATAATAGTTTACTTAACTATAAATATAATAGATTTTTTTCAGTATATCGTATTAAAATTATGCAATCGTCTTTTGATTATGACGTAATAGTTGCAGGAGGAGGGCTTGCAGGCATGATAGTGGCATCTTCAGCTGCTTTTTATTCAAAACAATCCTTAAAAATTTTAGTTGTGGACAGAAATCCAATCTCAGAGCTTGGAAAAAAAACCCTAAATGGTTGGGTTTGTGGAGATGCAGTTGGAAAGAATAGTGTTGATTATATGACCGACCGAATAGGCATTTCTTGGTCAAATCCAGAAATAGAGCATCCAGTTAAAGGAGTTATTGCATATTCACCCGACCATGAAACTGCAATTTCTTTCGATGGTGAAGGATATATTCTCAATAGACGTATTTTACCACAAAAACAGTTACATGATGCACTTAAAGTTGGAATTGAAGTAGTAGATAATATTGCATTGCGTTCACTGATTGTGAATAATAATTATGTTGTAGGTGTAGAAGGCGAAGATCTTAAAAATAAAACTGTATTTAAGAAAACTGCAAAATTAGTGGTGGATTGTACCGGAGTTACTTCGGTGTTACGGACAAATCTTCAGATAAAATCGTTTATACAAAAACGAATTGACAGAGATGATTTAGAATCTACTGGAAGATACATATATGATTTCGATGTCAACGGGGATGATAAAACCTATTTTGATCCCGATTATTGCATTATCCATTTAGATCAAAATCTTGCTCCAGGAGGTTATGGATGGGTTTTCCCCAAGGGTAAAAATAAAGTTAACATAGGTTTAGGAGTTCAACAAAAAGCCTTTGTGCAACATAATAAAAGAATTGGAGAGAACAAGGACTTAAAAATGTTAATAGATGAATATGTGGAAATAAATCCAGTAATTTCTAAGCCAAATTTATCTAACGATGAAAATGACCTTGGGAACAACTGGGGAACATGGCAAGTTTCAGTAAGAAGACAGAACGACTGCATGGTAGGTAATGGATACATGCTTGTTGGTGATTCTGCATGGATGCCAAAACCATTAGATGCCGGTGGAATAGGCCCAGCAATTATTGCAGCTACCATCGCAGGAAAAAACATAACAGAAGCAATTCAAAGTAATGATGTATCCGAAAACGGATTATGGAAATACAATTTAGATTTCATAAACGATTATGGATACAAAACTGCAGGATTGGAAATATTTCGAAGATTGTTGCAGTCCCTTTCCAATGAACAGATTGACTACGGCATGAAGCATTTTCTATCGAAGTTAGATATAGAAAAAATTACGGTTGGCGAACATCCAGAATTTAATACGGTAGATAAGATCTCATTGTTAATTCGTGGAACCATGAATAAAAAATTGGCTGGTAATCTTAAATACACATCTTATATAAATAAAAAACTAGTTGAACATTATAACAATTATCCACACACACCAGAAGGATTTGTAGAATGGCAGAATATATTATTTAAATTTTTAAATGAATCAAACAAAAAATTTCAAAATTAATATTAACGGCTGCGATAAACTTGGGTTTATTTGAACCGTCTATTTTCGTGTCCTTATTTCAATATATGTTCCTATCAGCATTTCCAATAATAGGAATTTTTTTGGTAACAAGGCATATAATTTTAGAAAGACAGAAACATAAGAATAAAAAATAAAACAATTATAATTAAAGATATTTAAAAATATCATAAGTAGTATTTGCTAGATAAGTTTTGTATTAAATTCAGAATAATTATTTTTAGAAAAAGAAAAGATTACAAAAAATCTGAAAAATACTTGAATCTTTTTTCAACATCTTTATTATTTCCAGCAAGGACTTCATCAATTGCGTTTTTTAATAATCCGAGAGAATACACCTTAAACATATTACTCTCAGTAGTATCTGGAAATTTAGATAAGGTAAGTTCAAAATCTTTCATAAATTCTGATACTTTGATCCTATATTCTTCCTTGGTTGGTTTTCTAATAGAGTTATCATCATTAGCAACTTTATACCAACTTGTTGCACATGCAGTAGCATAAATTTTAGCCAGATCTTCGATTAATCGATCAATTTCAAAAAAATCTTTTTGCATTATTTACTTAAGATAAATCTTATTTAAAATAGTTTAAAAAAATTAAGAAATTAATGGTTTTACAGTAATGAGCAGTTTTGAATTTATGAGGATATCTTTACACCTATTACGTATAGTGACTTCCGTAACACCGGCTAACCCGGATATATCTATTTGGAGTAGGTCTACCCCTAGCAAAATAGATGATAGATAAATAAATGCTGCAGCAATCCCATTAGGGGATTTGCCATCCATTATTAAAGAATTATTAAGTTTATGGGCGAGATCTATTGCCAATCGCTCTATCTTTGTATCAATTTTAGCCATGTTGGCAAGTTTTGAAATATACTGATCAATTTTTAATCCGTTATTTTGGTTAATCAAAATAGGATTTCGTGGAACAATTATTAAGTTCTTATCTTGTGGTATTATACTTAAAGTACTTTTAAAATTATTATTGATTTTTACATTTAGATGTTCGTCATCTGAAATCGACAACGATTTTATCTGTTGAACATTTTCATATTCCGATAAACTCATGCTCATTACCATACTCCTATAGTATTTATATGCAAGTTTAATATTGGTCTGTTTTTGAGGCGAGACATCAGTAGAAGTTACAATTTCTTCCATTGATCTTAAAATCAAACATTTTTTGCATGCGAAATAAATCGAAGCAGATGCCATACAGATTACTGACTTCCCTTTTGCATCACTAATTTTTTCAAAATTTCTATAAATTAATGCCGCAGTTTCAGAAATATTCTTTGGTAATAGCAATGAGGAACAACATTCATTTATTTTACAGAGTACATTTGAAAGGCGTCTATCTTTAGAAGATGAGATTCTTAACCTAGAATGCCATCTTTTCATATTGTTATATTCCATCGTCATTTTAGAATCTATAGTTTTTCCGCCAAAATCTTTTGTACTTGAACCAATTTCAGTTCTTAGACCATAATCATGTTGTGAATGGCTTAAGGAACCACTGGCGCGCATGTTTCGTGTTTTTTCTTCATAATCCAAGGAATGATTCTCTGGTCCATAATCATAGATTTGATCTAAAACAACAATTCCGCATCCTTCACAAATATATTCTCCTTTACTATAGTCATAAATAAGTCCACATTTGCAATGATTACAGTTTCCACAATTTGAATCACTCATCTGGTCTTTTTATCACTCCTAAATTTTCTTTGTTTGTAATCCTTTCGTTTAATAGAGAACTGATTGTCCTTATTATAAAAAACTTTTAATCCATTAATGTATTTTTTTTTAGTAAACTCGCCATTATTACCAAAAATATCAACTGATGCATATGGAGATTTCACAGATCCGATTAGTTCGATAATTTTCCCAATTTTGTTACCTTCGTTATCGATAACTATTTGTCCAGGACTGATTTCTTTATTCAATTTAACTATTAATCTACCACTCATAGCTATGTGTATAATCTTACCTACTTCGTCCACTTTAAAAAATTCCAATAGCTTGTTTTCATTTTATTCTGTCAAAAATAATTTATCAACAGAATAAATAAAATACAATATACTCAAATTTAAAATGAAAAAATAATTAGACAATTATTATCGATTTTTAACCTTCGTTCTATATTCGTTTATTATTTTTGCAATAGAGTTTAACAATACTGATTTTTTCATCGTTCCTTTCGGAACCATAATGTAAGCTGATCTTACGAACGAACGACATGGATAGCGTGCTTTATCATTTATACTTTCAGTTTCAACAATCAATCCTAATCCAGATAATGCTTCTGTTACTTCAGATAAGGAAGGATCGTATACAGCATTTTCACGTTTTATCCTTCTTCCTTTCTTTCGAGATAAATTTTTATTTATATAATCAAGCCAAACTATAAAATTTTCGTAATCTTTCAATCCCTATAATTTGAATTGAAGTTTAATATTAGTTTTTAATTTCAAATAATATCTTTTATCGATATCTAAACGCTTAGATATATTTATAGATAGTTTAACAAAATTGCATTTACTGTACCATCTTGTCCTGGCCTCGAGACTACTCTTGCTTGTCCTAATTCTGTTTCAACTATAGAACCTTTACTTATTACTCCTCTTCGTTCGTAGTCTTTATTTGCATGATTTTTAACCACACGGGATATAGTAACCTTAGATGTTTTTTTAGTTTCTTTATTTGTTAAATTTACAAACTTGACTGTTTTAAAGGCTACTTTTTTATTCCCTCCCCTACTTCTTCTAACAACAAGGTTTTGGTCACCTGTAACTGCTTCATTAGGATATCTATCTATTTCAAATTTTCTTCTGATTCTTGAAGGAACTTTTCTTCCTCCAGTATATTTTCTTCCAGATAAATTCTCGATGGATTTTCGCAATTTAAGTAAGTTAAAATTGACTCTAATTAAGTCTTTACGCCATTTTGATTTTTATTCGTATCAGAGTTTGCCAAAATGCTCCTCTTTAGTATAGTAACATCTGTTATTCCAAAATAATCCAATAATTTTTTTGTCGTACGATAGACCTTTATTCTTCCCAGATTTTCATGATCAATAAATCCCATCTGTTCCAGATATCTTAAATGACCATAAACCTGGCTCCCTCTTATCAACGCCAATCTTTTTGATGTTACTGGTTGCTCATATAGGATATATGAAAGTGTTTTAAGAGTTGCAGTAGGTATTAATGGATGCTGAGCAAATTTCTTAATTAAAGGACCGTATTTGGGTTTTAATTGAAAAACATAATTTTCATCTTTTAACTGCGCTATTTCTATGGATACAAAGGTATTTTCGATCTTTTCCATTAATTCATTGATAAGAATTTTGGTCTTTTCTTTGGATATGGTGCCTGCAGCTTTTGATAATTCATCTAAAGAAAGTGGTCTTCCTGCTGAATATAATGCGGCTTCAATTCTAGCCAGAAATTCATTTTTTTGAATTTTATCTTTCAAATCAATCCTCAATTGAAAAATTTTTGATCATTGCGATATTACCAATTCAATATCCTCGGTCAGTTCATTGTAAATCAATTCAATTTTTTGTTTCATAGCGAGATGAAGTATTGCAAGGAAGAATCTTGCAATCTCTAGATTGTCCCTGTTTTTTATTAGATCATTGAACAAGATATGACCGTCAGCTCCTATAATATCAATTATTATTGCTTCGTATGTTTCAAGAACCTGTTCAAATTTAACAAGATACTGATCAAAATTAAAACTTTCGATCGGTTCTATTACGGAAATATTTTTTGTTTTAGGATTTGCCAGTTCTGAAATCATATTTTCAAGAATTTTTAGCAGGTCTTCCAATGAAACTGGATATGTTGAATTAATTCTAAATGGGAAATCTAAAATTTCTAGATTTGGAGATTCTTTGTTTTGTTCAAATCCCTTTCTTTGCATAGCAATTTTCTCCAGGTTAAAAATACTTTCTACCTTGAGGCGATAAATTAGTGATGATGACCAAGCAGCTATTCCACATAGACGAAGGTCTTTTGAACCTGTCCTATTTATCAAGGAAAGTAATAGTTCCAACAAGAAAGAAATTTTTATTTCCCAAACATTCTTCTTCTCTAAGAGTGATGGATTAAATAGAAGATTTAAAGGTGGTTTTGAAATTGGTTTTGATATGTCTTTATTTTCTGCACCAAATGAACTTTTAGATGAATAATTGTTATTTTCTATTTCCATTTTAGATAGATATGGATGGTAATATGAATTTGTATAAAAACTAGACAAAAAAAATTAAGTGATCAACCAATCAATTGGGATATCCTGATATGAACCGTTTGGTAAGATTCTTCGAATAGATAGGGGCAGTATTTTACTCTCCAATTCTTCTATGGCAATCGATATGGAATTTCTTATTTCGTCAGTAACAATAACCAGTGATGGAGCTCCCAGAGATAATTGTAACGCTCTTGCACCTGTAATTCTGGCTCTCTCAAAACGAGTCAACCGTTTTGGACCAATCAGTATGTGATTGTTCTCAGGAACTATCTCCCTTAATTCAAAATCGGATTCGTCATAGACTACAACCTCATCTAAAGGCCTTTGAGATTCCACCTGAGTGACAATATTGATTTCATCTGTATGTTCACTAGTAATGGAATTCTTTTCAATCTTTGTCTTTGCACTGCCTGACTTTTTTTCAGTAGTCGCAGTTTTAGATTTTGTTGCACTGCCTGACTTTTTTTCAGTAGTCGCAGTTTTAGATTTTGTTGCACTGCC
>CAZHFI010000004.1:0-25932 GCA_964531845.1 uncultured Nitrososphaeraceae archaeon | reverse complement strand
TGACTTTTTTTCAGTAGTCGCAGATCTATTTATTTTGGTGTCTTCCAAGAATATTGCACAAGAGAATAATTTTATAAATAAACGTTCCGATATTGGTAGAAAAAGACTTAATAAACTTTTCTGATAATTTCAGCATATTGAATGAAAGTAATCAATTCGGATCAATTTCAAGAATTCCAATTATATTAGAATTTGATAAAACCTTATCAATCGATGGAGAGATAATTCGATTTTATGCACCTATTACCACATCTAAACTACTAAAGATATTACCAGTTCAAAATAAGGTTCACCATAATAGTGACAATTTTATATATATCGAAACAAAATTAATACTAGGAAATGAAAAATCGCGCTCGAATTTTTTTAAAGGAGATATTGCTTTCCTTCCGGTAAATAATTCTATTTGTATTTTTCTTAAAGACTTTAAATACCCATTTATGAATTTAATTGGCAAAATTATTGATATAGATGGTCTTCATAACATTAAAACAGTAAATTACCTTACGATAAAAGTAAAATCTATTTAACTAAAGTGTATATTCTATGTCCACTGTATCCTCCAACAAGTTTTACAACCCCTTTAGATTCTAAAGATTTGATAAAGCTATTTGCTACGGATATCTTTATACCCATTGTTTTAGCGATATTTTGAACAGTAATAGATTTCATTACTTGTAAGGTTTTTAATCCAGAATTTTCATCTATTAATACTGATACCTTGGTTTTTTGTAATGGTTTAGAAGATTTTTCATCTTTCTTTTGTGGTTTTACATCCGGCCCCTGATTTGAACTTTTATCAGATGAACCCACATTTTTCTTTTTCATACCGCCCATAATAGAAGTGATATTTATATCCTGATTTATAAATTATTGAATTGATCTTGAAAAAAATAAACGAACAGAAATTTTAATAATTGTTTATGACATATGATGTAAATTGGATTTTTCAATTCTAGTTGAAACTTTTGAAAAAATGGAGAAGACTTCAAGTAGAATCAAATTAACCGAATTTTTGGTTGATTTATTTAAAAAAACTCCCAAAAATATAATACCGCAAATGGTATATTTGATTCAAGGTAAACTAGGTCCAGACTTTATTGGTTTAGAGATTGGAATTGCGGATAAAATGGTCATGAAATCTATAGCAAATTCTTCTGGACAGAAAATAGAAGATTTAAATAAAATTTTTTCAACTACAGGAGATCTTGGTAAAACAGCAGAATTTGCTTTAAAAGATAAAATTCAGACAACACTCTTTTCAGAAGATGTTTCTATAGAGCGGGTTTATGAAATTTTTTATCGAATTTCCAAAACCTCTGGGAAAGGATCTCAGATCACTAAAATAAGAATGATAAGTAGCTTATTGAATGATTCGTTACCAAACGAGGGGAAGTATATTGTAAAATTTTTGATAGGAAATTTAAGATTAGGAATAGCCGACTATTCATTAATGGATGCCCTTGCCATTGCATTCACAGGAGACAAAAACAATCGAACAATTATTGAAACAGCATATAACCAAATAAGTGATCTTGGAGAAGTGGCAGCAACCCTTTGTGAAAATGGAATTGAATCATTGAAAAAAATCAAGATAGAACCACTTAAACCTGTTAGGCCTATGTTAGCAGAAAGAATACTAAATCCTAATGAAGCACTCAAAAAGGGAAATGGAAAGGTTGCGATAGAATACAAGTTAGATGGAGAAAGAGTGCAGATTCATAAAAAAAAATCAGAAATAAATCTATATTCTAGAAGTTTAGAAAATATTACTCTACACTATCCAGAATTAAAAGAGGAATTTTTAAAAAAATTTAAAAATGACAGTTTAATTTTAGAAGGTGAGATTGTACCTATAAATTTAGACAATAATAGAATCAAACCATTTCAAGAATTAATGCATAGGAAAAGGAAACATGAGGTTGAAATTAATTTAGATAAATACCCTGTATCGGTATTTTTATTTGACATACTTCTTGTTGACGATCAAGACATTACCAACCGGTCATACCTCGAAAGAAGGAATATCCTAGAAGAAAATTTAAAAAAAATAAATACTCAAAAAATAAATTTGATTCCAAATAAAATTACAAGCAAAGAGAAAGATATAACAGATTATCTTCGTGAAGCCCTAAAAAATGGTGCAGAAGGATTAATGATCAAACAGGTCGAAAGTGTATATCGTGCGGGAGCAAGAGAATTCGCATGGATGAAATTAAAAAAAGAATATAACACAGATCTGGTCGATACACTTGATTTGGTAGTTATCGGAGCTGCATATGGAAAAGGCAGAAGAACAGGTAAATATGGGGCCCTATTATTGGCTACATATGATAATGATGCAGATACATTTCCTAGTGTCTGTAAAGTAGGTACTGGATTTACAGATGAGATATTAGATACATTGTATATTGAACTTCAGAGTCATGTATTGACTCACAAACATCCACGGATTTCTACAACATTAGATATGGATGTATGGTTTGAACCAAAAATTGTGCTGGAAATAATTGGCTCGGAAATATCATTAAGTCCAATTCATAAAGCTGGATTCAATTCAATAAAACCCGAACATGGATTAGCTATCAGATTTCCAAAATTTACTGGAAAAATAAGATACGACAAGATACCTGAACAGAGTACTACGTCAAAAGAATTGTCAGATATTTATAGAGACCAAATAAAAAAAAGAGAATCTAATTTGAAATTAAAAAATGAATTTTAAGAGATAAATTTATAAAAAATTTAATTGATATATTTAAGTATTGAGTGGTAATTTGAAGTCATTTCCAGAAAAAACAATCTTGACTAAAAAAATATTAACTACATTTCTTTATAAGAAAACAGTTGACGGTCTATCAAATATAGAGTTAAACCAAATCAAGATGTGGATAATACCTCAAAAAACAGAAAATGATGAATCATATGAAATTAACAATGGGTACTATGAATCAATTATAGATCAGGTTTTGGACGATCTCACAAATTCAGGATACCTTCACTATAACTTTGGCGAAGGTGTTGAAGATAATGATGAAAAAATATTTTCATTAACTGAGAATGGCTTGGATTATGCTAGCAGATTAGATATCAAAGATGGTTAATTTAAAATAAAAAACAGTAGGGAAGGTTAAAATATCATTAATTGTTTCAAACAATACTGTTTTAAAATTATTAAAAGATGATTATTCATGAATCAAAAAAAAGAATTAAAACAAAAAGAAAATCAAGATAAACTTCTAAAAGCCTTGACAACTTTAGAAACTATTATGAAAATTGAGAATATTCCACGTAACATAAGGAATCTTCTCAAGGAATCGCATGTCTCGTTAAAGGATGAAAAAAATGGTCCTCTTTCGGTGCGTGCCGCTAATGCCATAAGCATGCTAGACTCAATTACCCAAAATCCTCAAATGCAATCACATATAAGAACGATGATCTGGCAGTTAGTGTCTATCTTAGAGGGTATTAGAGAATAACAGTATTAAAACGACAGATTTTTCTTTGGTGGTTTTACTTGAGGAGGCAATTTCTCAAGTTTATGTGTAGGGTTGGATAAATAGTGTCTTGAGGCACCCTCTCCACTTAAAACAATATTACAATTAATGCATTTGTATTTAATCGCCATGTCTCAACTATAATTTATAAGAAATACAGAAGGCTAAAAACGCTACTATTTGAATTAAAAAATAACAATTTGATCGACAACGATTAATTTAATTTGAGTATTTCCCTGTTATCAGGGACGGTTGTTCTGATTTTGAGTTTATTATAAATGGAACTAGCCATCAATTCGGACTTTGTACGTTCACCATGATTTACTAAAACACGTCTGGGTTTTACTCGAGATACGAAATTCATAATTTGATTAAAATCACTATGCCCACTAAATCCATCCAATTTTTGAGTTTGACATCTAATTGGAATTACACGAACCTTTCCATTTTTTTCTAACATACTAATTTCATTAATCTTACCATCAAGAACTCTTCGTCCAAGTGTACCGTTGATTTGATATGAAACAAATATTATTTTGTTTTTCTTATCCTGAGCGATATTTTTAAAATATTCCACTGATGGTCCTCCTTCAAGCATACCTGAAGTTGCCATAACAATAGCAGGATTTTCATCATTTAGGACATCCTGTCTTTGACTAGAACCGTTAATCATTGTAAAATAATCTGATTGAAACGGATTGATTCCTTGCGACACAGAACGTCTTACATCAGAACCAAGATAATGTGCAAACGACATGTGGATAGCGCTTGCTTCGGAAATCATTCCTTCAACATAGATTGGGGTTTCTACCATTTTACCATTTCTCATTTCTTTGTCTATAACTAACATAATTTCTTGAGCTCTTCCGACTGCTGGAACAGGAATAAGGATTTTTCCTCCTTCTAACAATGTTTTATTAACAGATTGAGCAAACGTTGAATATACTACAGATTGTTCAGGCATAATATCTTGTGGGTTTCCGTAAGTACTTTCTGTTATCAAAGTTTCAACTCTAGGATAAGTTGTAACAGCACTATCCAACAATTGAGTCTTCGCATATTTGTAATCACCAGAATAAAGTATGTTGTGAGTGCCGGAGATGTTGATATGAACTGTTGCACTCCCCATTATGTGACCTGCATTATTTAGTGTAATTGTAGCATCAGGAGAAATATCTGTTGGTTTTCCATAAGGAATAGTTATGCAATGTTTTATGACTTCGTTTACATCACGTATTTCATATGGACAATACACTCCATTATTCTGGGCTATTTTTATTGAATCCATCTGTAGAAGTGTCATTAAAGGCAGAGTAGGTTCCGTACAATAAATAGGGCCGTCATAGCCATATTTAAATAAAACTGGGAGAAATCCTTGATGGTCAATATGGGCATGACTCAATACAACTGCATCTAGATCCTCCAATGAAAAATCAAACCAGTCTATTCGTGGATATGCATTAAGATTGAAGTTTTCACCGGGATTGATACCACAATCAAGCATAATTTTACTTTCAGACGTAACAATGATGAAACAAGACCTGCCAACTTGTTTGACTCCACCTAAACAATATAATAAAACTTCTTTACTTATCTGAGGAGTCCCACCACTGTATGAATTATTAAATTTGAAATCATATCGTGTGGAGTTATCTTTTCTGATGTCATCAACTGGTTGGACATCAATAGTGTTTTTTTTAGTATTTTCGGAAGTCATCGTATTGATTTTACCTATTAAAGGATGACGAAATATCCTCTTGCCTAAATCTCTCAATAAAAGAGACCTTTCTTTAGAAGAACTTTTTAAAACAGAATGAATTGTTTTAATACTACTTGAAGGTATATGCGGAGAACGTCTCGTGTGAACAATCCAGCCACTTGATTGTGCAATATTTATAATTGATTCAGTATCTAAAGATTCAGGTTTGTTAATTTCTAAGACGACTTCTCCAGTAGCATCATCACAAAAAATTGCAGTTATCGTTACTCCTGAGGGTAACATTTTGGATATCATGGTACGTGTCTCATCCTCCGATAATCGTATAGAAGGATCAGTTCTGACTATAAACCTTTTTTTAAGTGTCTTTGATAAGGATGATAGATAATATGTTAAATCAGTTAAAGAAAATTTAGGGTTTTTGGTATAAAGAGCAATATTTGGTCCCTCAAATCTAATAGATGTGATCTTACTTTCCGAAGGAATGCAATTTAATATAGTATTTTTGATCGTTTCTTCATTATCAAATTGAGAATAATCGTCAATCTTTTGCCAATGTGATTCTATGTCACTACTACTAAGTTTGCTCTGTTTTGATTCGACCTTTTCAAATCTAGTTGCTTCTTTTTTCTTTTCAATTAATCTTTCACTATTTAAAATTTTACTCTTTTCCATTAATACATCAAATCTTTCATCTTTAAAACTAATTCTAACTTTAAGTAACTTATACCATTAATTAGGATTAGCAATATTTATATTTTCTGTGACTAAAGAACTATCTTAATATCCATGGTATGACTAGAGTTATGATGACCAAGCCCACCATCACGTAAGTCAATAAATTGCCAGGATTTATCCTTTTAGTTTTGATTCTACTTTCAAGTACTGAATTGTAAAGTTGTCCACCATCCAATGGACCTATTGGTAATGCATTAAAAATACCAACATTAAAGTTGATAAACCACAGCCAGAAAAACATATTTGCAAAGATTTGAAAACTATCACCAAAAATAGAAGAAGTGTACTTTGTTGCCATAATATTTGAATAAGGAACCATTGGTGATAGAGTAGGTGGAAGGAGTAACGATAGAGGGTTTGTAACAAATGCCTTCTTATAAGTATCCAATACTAATTGAGCATCTGGAGTCTGTGAGGAAATTGAAATTCCAAAAATCCCTTTTCCTTGTTCGGCGGTATAAGGAAGTGGAACTGATTTCGATATTATAGTTTTATTTTTATCAATCCAAGTTATCTTAATCGTCTTTCCAAGATTGGATTGAGAAACATTTCTAAATTCATCGGGGTTATTAATATTAACCCCATTAACTAATGTAATTATAGACTCTTTTGTAAGACCAATTTTTTCTGCAAGAGAATTTTGGTTCACATCTAAAACTAGAATTCCTGACACAACAGGTTCTGTGCTGGGGATGACATACAAAGATGACACAACGGCGTATAGAAGAAATAGGGAGATCACAGATGCTATCATGTTATTCATTATTCCGGCTGTCAAAATAGAGCTCTTTTGTTTCAAATTGGTACGTAACAATTCTTCCCTTCCTATATTTACAAACGCCCCAATTGGAATTATTAACAAGAAAACAACACCTGTTGACTCCACTTTAACATTATGAACACGTGCAATAATACCATGTCCAGCTTCGTGTACGATCATTGTTACTACTAATGCAGCCCAGCCATATGTCCATGGCAGGTATGGATTAATTCCTGGCAATAAAATATTTGCCTGCGGACCCAGATCACGTACTCCTTCACGTGCAGAGAAATTAGAAAACATAACTACCATCGAACCTATAAAAAGAAAAATTGCAAGAAAAGTAACAATAGGCATGAAATAGATATTGATTGTTGCGAAAATTTTCGCAATTTTCATCTTGGCAACCTTATCGAAAAACTTTAATCCATACGGAGTATGAAGCAGTAACAATGGAAACTTAAATTCAAAACGAATTCCGTTATTTGTATGCAATATGCACAGAAATGCTATATTACGATATTTAAATTAATCATAATAAATTAAGTAGAAATTAAGAAAGAATTTTATAAACAAAAATCTTATTTTATGAAAATTATTGGAAGTCCTAAATAAAAAATTTTATTCAAATAATACAGAAAATGTTGCAAAGGATCTGATAGGAAAGACTGTAATTAGAGTTTTACAATTTGACAATATAATTTATCGACTCGTAGGAATCATAGTTGAGACAGAGGCATATGGTCATGATGATGACCCTGCGAGTCATGCGTATTCTCGAGTCTCAAATAGAAATAGAGTCATGTTTGAAAATATAGGTTGTGCTTATGTATATTTAATATATGGAAAATTTTTTTGTTTTAATATTACAGCAAGAGCAGAAAGGAAACGAGCTGGGGCGATACTAATACGATCTTTATATCCACAAGAAGGAATTAAAATTATGTCCAGGTTAAGAAACACAAATGATATTAAGAATTTAACAAACGGGCCGTCTAAATTAGCTCAGGCGCTTTCAATTGACAAAGAGATTAATGGGATAGATTTAACGCAAAAAAATAATAAAATTTGGATTGAGGATGGAATCAAACCTCATGCGATAGGATGCACAACAAGGATAGGAATTTCTAGGGCAAAAGAAATACCATGGAGATTTGTTCTTTTGCATAAGACTCAAAAAAGTTATGTTCAAGATCATTATGTTTCCAAAAAAATTGATATTATCAAGATAATCAAAAACTCGGATTAGGGTTTTAGAAGATTTATCATATAGGTCCGGTCTCGCCAACTTACTGAACCTCTTCTAAATGATTTAAATATTCCTGAAATGAAACCTGCATTGATAATCACTGCACCAAAAGGAGCGCAAATTCCGTAAACCTGATTTTGAGATAACATATATTTATTTTGAAATAAAATCGTAGAAATCATAACTATTGAAGTAATAACACTAAAAATCATAAGAAGATTTGCAAATGGATCAGTGAGTGTAAAATATTTTAAGGATAAAGGTAAAGAAATAAAAGGAAATAACAGGATGAAAAAAACTGCCAATGTAACTAATACTGCATTTATTTTGCTTTCTTTATACATAGGAATAACAAGTCTGTGTATCCCATTCCATAAACCCTTACTATCTCTTGCCCAAATCGCTTCAACAAAATCATCGCCAAATAACATTATCATTTTATAATTTCCTTCCTTTACTTTTTTACCTAAAGCACCATCTTCAATTATTTCTGATTTGACACTTTCATGAGTGCCAATATTTTTATATATGTTTCTAGATATTATATAAAAACTTCCAAAAAAATAGCCTACTTTTTTTTCTTTATCATTTACCCTTATGGGAGAAAATCTAGTAAACATAAATATTGAAAATATAGGCAATGTAATTTTTGTAATAATATCATATGATAATAATTTTGGCATGACCGTTAATGCATCTAATTGATGTAATAAAAAATAATTTACTGCCAATTCCAAAGTACAAGGTTTATGATATGTATCTGCATCAGTGAAAAATAAGAGATCACCATCTGATATTTTATATCCATTATAACAAGCCCAATTTTTACCTATCCACTCTAAAGGTCTTGTAGTTATTGTAAGAATTTTTACTCTTGAATCATTAACGTATTTTTCCATAATTTTTAGAGTACCATCTGTTGATTCATCATTTATCAAAATTAACTCAAAATTTATGTATGTTTGTTTTAATAAGCTTTCTATACATCTACTGATATATTGTTCTTCATTTCTTGCCGGTAAAATTATACTTATCTTGGGATGTGAAAGATTAGCCTTTACTGAATTTTTTAGATTTGGAGTTTTTCTATAAGATTTTAATAACATGGTAATTAAATAGATCCAAACAAACAAAACACCTATTATAATAATTAATAGAAAATTGATAATGTAAAAAATAAAATCTGTCATATTTTTTTTATTGAAGTAATAATTATATAAATTTTTGATTTTGAGAGACATATAGAATTGATATTACAATATCTACAAAAAACCCACCCACCAATTACACAAATTAATTTTTCTTTGGTTTATTTTATGATTTTTGAAGTACAGATCTATTCAATGAAAGCAAAGTAGTTTTATAAATTGTTATAAATATTGAAAAGAATAATTTTAACAAAATTACTTTTCACATATTTTGAAATACATATTGAAATATTAAATTGCAGTTTCTAAAAAATTCTAGTGATTCAGATATAACTATAGATATAGAAAGAGTTTTATCAACTATGGATATTGATGATGGGATAAAAATCACTTATTTTGATACTAGAAAAAAAATTTTAATCAACCGAACTTACCTAAATCAATTTGTTATAAAAATTTATCATTTAAAAAATCAGTATATTAAATACTTTAATTCAGTTTGTGATACCTCAAAGTTCCTGGATAATGAAGAAAATATAAAAAAAATTAGTCATTATTGAATAGTTTTATCTAATATTTGATAAATTTTTTTTAAGAAACTTAATATATCGATGATTTTGCCTTTTTCATAATTATAATAAAATGTTAATAATTTTTGATGTGGAAGGTGTATTATTGAACGCAGAATATCTTCCAGTTTTAGCACAAGTAATCGGTCCAGAGAAAGAAAAAGAAATATGGGATATAACCAAAATGGGCATAAGAGGGGATATTAATTGGGAGGAAGGCCTAAAGCAGAGAGTTTATTCACTAAGGGGAATAAAGTTTGAAGAAGCAAAAAGAATCGGTGAAAATCTAGAGATAATGCCAGGTGCAAAACAACTTTGTAAAGTACTAAAGACTGCGGGATGGAAAATGGTTGCAATTTCTGGCGGATTTACAATAATTACAGACAGATTAAAGGACGAACTTGGTTTGGATGAAATTTTTTCAAATGAGTTAATTTTTAAGGATGGTGTCTTAGATGATATAGTTATTAACGTAAATTCCGACAAGGCATCAGTAATTAGACCATTATTAGAAAAATTGAATATAAAAAAAGAAGAAATAGTGGTAGTAGTTGACGGAGCAAATGATTTAAAATTGTTTGACTTAGCTGGATATACTGTTGGTTTCTGTCCTGTAGATATTGTAAAAAGAAACGCAGATGAAGTGATCGAAATTAGAGACCTACGGTTATTGATAAACTTATTAGAAAAAAGATTTGGAAAAGATTTGACAATCGTATCACAGGATTGCAATAAAACAATAACATGAAAAATAGTATAATAAAAATAATACCCATAAAAGTTGTTCATAATATTGAATTTGGTGAAATACTCCAAGAAACAATAATTGCTGCTGTTGTTAAAAATGGAAGTAACATTGAAAATGGGGATATATTCGTAATAGCTCAAAAAATCATTTCAAAATCAGAGGGAAGATTAATCTCACTAAACACAATACAACCAACAGCAAAAGCCATGGAAATTGGCAAGTTTACAAAAAAAGATCCCAGATTGGTTGAAGTTATCTTAATGGAATCCAGAAAAATAATCAGAATGTCTAGAAAAACCATCATAGTTGAAACAAAGCATGGATTTATCTGTGCCAATGCAGGGATAGATAAAAGTAATGTTGACAAAAATAAAGACAGTATTTTACTACTGCCACAAAACCCCGATTTATCAGCTTATAAAATTAGAATTGGCATCAAAAAAAAGACAAAAAAAAACATAGTCGTGATTATATCAGACACGTTTGGAAGGCCCTTTAGGAACGGGCAGGTAAATGTTGCGATAGGGATTTCTGGAATAAATCCAATTAAGAGTTACGTAGGATCAAAAGACATTTTTGGAAAAAAGCTATATGCTACAGAAATAGCCGTTGCAGATGAACTATGTTCAGCAGCAGAATTAGTAATGGAAAAGACAGCCAAGGTACCTATCGTAATAATTAGAGGATATAAGTATAAAAAAAGTGACAAGAAAATCAATGAAATGATTAGAAAAAGTAAAACAGATCTTTTTAGAAAATAATTTACTAGATAAACATTTTATATTACAGTCATCGAATTTATAAAGTATTGACATGAATGAAAAAAATAACAATCCCTCAAAAGTTATAGATGTTAGAGGATTGTATTGTCCAGAACCAGTCTTTAGAACTAAAATAGAAATGGAACGTTTGTCTATTGGTGATTCCATCAAAGTTGTGGCCGATGACCCTCAATCTGAGGAAGATATTTCAAGGTGGGTAAATAGAAACGGTCATGAATTGCTGGCCCTTGATAAAGAAAATAACGATCTGATTTTTATAATAAAGAAGGCAAAATAGATGACAATGAAATCATCCACATTTTCTACAATTGGAAAGGACGTTGTAAAAAAAATTGGAAATACACCATTGATAGAATTAACGTCTTACAATAAAAAAAATGTACGAATTTTTGCAAAATTGGAATGGTATAATCCATTTGGATCTGTCAAAGACAGGGCTGCATATTGGATGATAAAGGATGCAGAAAAAAGACATATCCTGCAGAAGGGTAAAAGTATAATAATTGAACCCACTTCTGGAAATACAGGTATAGCCCTAACAGGAATCGCTACTTCATTAGGATACAAGGTTGAAATTGTAATTCCTGAAAAAGTAAGTATGGAGACAAAGAAAATTTTAAGAGAATTAGGAGCTACCATACATGAAACTTCTGACGATCTTTGTCCAAGGGTTGGAGCAGGAACTGATCAAAGTATTGCACTGGCGAAGGCAATATCAAAACCGAGGCCAGATATTTATTATATGCCAAATCAATATGAAAATGATGCAAATTTTTACGCCCATTACGAAAGCACAGGTCCGGAAATATGGAAACAGACTAACGGAACAGTAACACACTTTTTGACAGGATGTGGAACTGGAGGTACAATAACTGGTACTGGAGTATTCTTAAAAGAACAGAACAAAAACATAAAAGTTGTGGCAATTCAGGCACAGAGAAATCATTTGCTTCAAGGGTTAAGAAATTTTGAAGAATCTGCAATGCCAGAATTATTTGAAAGAAGGAAAAATGTAGTAGACGAATGGTACACTGCAACAAATGATGATTCATTTAAGATAGTTAGAGATTTGTATGAAAAGGAAAAAATGCTTGTGGGTCCATCTTCTGGATCAGTATTAACTGCAATGATTAAAAAAAGAGACGAGATTAGTGAGGGAAGCATTGTAGGAATATTTGCTGATGACGGACGCAAATTCAAAAGTTTATACATAGAACAAAAAGTATATTCTAATCTAGAATACGATACAGCTTTGTCAAATGCAAAATATATTTCAGATACTTCTTTTCAATATTAAAATCATCACTACTCACGAGATATATAAAATTATACAGCATTAGTCTTACTCTCAATTAACCATTTTTCTAAATCCAATGCAGCCATACAGCCGTAACCAGCTGCAGTTACCGCCTGACGATATCGAAAATCATGTACATCGCCTGCTGCAAAAACACCGTCAACACTTGTCTTCGTCTGTGATTTTAAAATAATATATCCTCGTTCATCCAATTCCAGATTCCCTTTAAAGATTGTTGTATTTGGTTCATGTCCAATCGCAATAAAAATTCCACCGCAATTAATTTCCATTATTTCATTAGTATTAACATTTTGGATTACAACAGAACTTGCTTTTTTTTCACCTTTTATATCAATCATTACACTATCCCAGATAAATTCAATTTTTGGATTTTCAAATGCTTTATCTTGTAATATTTTACTTGCCTTTAAAGAATTTCTGCGATGAATTATCTTCACAGATTTTCCAAACTTTGTCAAAAAAGTAGCTTCTTCTAGAGCCGTATCTCCTCCACCCACAACAACAATGTCTTCACCCTTAAAAAAAGGACCGTCACATGTGGCACAATAAGAGACTCCACGACCTGCAAAATTATGTTCACCCCCGATGCCTAGCTTACGAGGAGAGGCTCCGGTACAAACGAGAGCTGATTTACAATGATATTCTTTTGAATGAGTGGTAATTGTAAAAGGATTCTGATTAAAATTTACCTTTGTTGCTTCATCATCTACAACAATAGCACCAAATCGTTCGGCCTGTTGTCGCATATTCATCATCAACTCAGGACCAAAGATACCGTTTGGAAATCCGGGATAATTTTCTACCTCGCTTGTTGTCATCAGTTGTCCACCAGGCATAGATCCTGAAATTATTAATGTCTTTAGGCGTGCTCTAGACGTATAAGTTCCAGCAGTATACCCGGCTGGGCCCGAACCTATAATTATTACATCAAAGTTATCCGATGGATCGCTATCTAGATTTCCACTTTCAAGATCAAGTGTCATTTATTAATCGATAAAAATAAAGAATAAGTACTAATTAATATTCTGTTCGAAAATCTATTGAATAAATGCTATAAAGATTTATTTAAATAAATTATATGGATTTGGCATAAACCCCCATATTCGACCAAGTAGAGTAATTCTTCCTGCCAATGACAGTTATATAAAAAACAACGTTTATTTTTACAAAAATCAAAATTATTATTTATAATATAAAAAAAGTATTGTAATAAGTATATGAAAATGGCAGTATTCATCCGCGAATCGTTATGGTCGATGAATTTTTCACGATATTGAGAATCTATTAAGTTTAAAAGATCAGGATTATCTTGATAAAAAATGCGTTTCAAATAATAATCTCTTGGTCGTGCAGGACCCATGATTATCCCCGTTAGTGATATAATGGTTGGTCTTCCAAAAACAATGGTACGTGCATGATACCTAGCATCTGATTCATCAAAAGTGGCAATTAGTTTATCTGTTAGAATTAATGTACTTGAATCATTAAAGTCTAAGTTTAAAAAATCACGATATACATCTTGAAGTAGAAATGCATCGTAAAGTAAAATATCTAATTGATTTAATTGATTTTGTGAATCAAAAATTTCATGGAAATTATTTTGATATCGCTGATAGTTTAACGGATTGTGTAAGGTATTAATATTGGTAATTTGTGATGATGCAAACTCTTTAGACTTTTTTAAGGATTTGCTATCAACAATAATTATTTTAAAGTTTATGGAAGACTTTATTGTTTTGTTCAAATTAGTTTTGATAGTCTCTATAGAAAAAGTGGTGTGGATATTCTCAAGATCCACATATAGTCTAATGTAAGCGATGTTTTTCAAACCAATAAGATGTTATTTTGATCTAATCCATCCAAGTTCTTTAAGCTTTCCCATGGCAATTTCAGAAGCTTTTTTTCCAGACAATAACATTGATCCAAATGTAGGACCCATTCTTGGAAGTCCATGTGTTTCAGTTACAGACATACCTGCAGCTATTAATCCTGGAAAAACTTCATCCGTAAAATTAACAACATCATCTTCACTTGTGTCAACCCACATTGGTTCCATTCCCTTCCACTTCACATATCCTCTGTCCATCAATCTTTTTACTGCAACGGAATCATGGCCTGATGCATCGATCACTATCTTGCTTTCAAGTGCGATTGGATCCACACATGTTATATTCCTTGGTAGAGCAGATACTGGCATCCAGTTGACAACAACACCTGCCACTCGATTATTCTTTAATACTAAATCATCAAATTTGGTCAGCTGGAGAAATCTAACTCCTGAGTCACAGGTAGCAGCAATTAGTTTTGAACAGGCGTGTGGTCCCCATGTTGCATAAAGACCTTCCCTAATTGTCCTATATGGTACGCCTAATTCATCCCAAATTTTTTGAGCTGGAGCACGTACGGTTACAGGATTCATCATATATCCACCCACCCAATAACCACCACCTATGTAGTTGTTTTGTTCTATTATAAGTGTCCGGACTCCATTCTTAGATAAATTCATTCCAGCTGAAAGACCGGCCGGTCCAGCACCTATTATGATAACATCAGAATCAGTATATTCATTCATTGTTTCGTTAAACATATTTGCTATTGTCTGACTGATCTCTTTTTCACTAACATCAGAAAAAATTTTTGTCATGAATTTATGGAAAATGATCTTCAATATATTGTAATAGTTGAAAAAATTAAAAAAATATGGAGAAAAAAGATTAATTTGAAATAGTATTTCCTCTTATCTTTGCATCGATTAATTCAACTAGATTTAAAAAATCTCTTTTGTGAGTTATCAAATATTCTTGACCATTATCCTTCAATCTATTATAAAATAACCTGAGATCTCTATGCTCATTAAAAAACCTCTCAATCATGATACTTCCATGCACAGTTGGATTTATCAATTTCTCAAATTGTTCTAATGTTTTAGATACATCTCCACTTTCTATTGAATCTTTGAGCTGTCCTAACAATTCACTTAAATCTTTTAATTGCTGAATTGGTGGAGTAAGTTGTTTTTCACCTTTAAATAAGCCTGATCGTTTAAAGGTTCCTACTTTTGATGCTATCTCTCGTCCTAGTTCATAATATTCATCCTTACTAAATAATCTGCGGTCTTGTTTTTTTACTACCAATCCTTTCATTTCAAGATTAAACAATGCATTTTCAACATCAATTTTATCCATACCAGTAATCCATACTACCTTGCCAACATAATCATAACCTTGCCTAATAGCTTCAAGAACTACTACCTCAATAATCCTTCTAAAACTCTCTACATCTCGTGCATTCTCAAAATCCTTATCTCTGACAGCTTTTTTAGCATTAGATATATCAATCTCTATAGAACGTTTCAATGCTTCCATACCTTCTTCAGTCTTTCCTGATAAAACAAGATAACATGCATAATTATACCAAGTTATTCCATTATTTGGATCAACGTCTATTGATTTTTCACACGATTCTATGGCTTTATCCATATGCTGCATTTTATAATATGAGAGACTTTTTAAATTCCAGACTTCTGGATTGTCTATATCGATATTCAGTGCATGATCATAACATGAAATCGAGACAGGATAATCATTCATATGGAAATAAGAGTACCCTTTTTTTAACCACGCATCTACAAAATGAGGATCTATTCTTAAAGCTAGATCAAAGTCTCTGATTGCTTCTTTAAATTTCTCATCTGCCATGTGGTTTACGCCCTTCTTGTACAATTCGTATTTTTGAATATCTTGTTTTGTCAAAACATATTCATCTGTCAATTCAGATTCTTTGGAAGGTTTAATATTACCAGATTTCCTTCCAAACAATTTATTCATATAAAAGTACTTTTCGCAAGAAAGATAAATAGATTGTGGAATAATAATTACTGATTTTCTTTAAATTGATATAAATTAAGCAAGAAAAACAGATTTAAAAATTTTATTATTTTATCAAAATAATAAATAAATTAACTGATTTTCGATTCTAAGTGAAAATTATTATAACACTCTTACTAAATTATAATATTGGATGATTATTATCATGTGTTAGGCATCAAACAAGATGCTACAATAGATGATATTAAAAAAGCATTTAGGAATTTGGCGTTAAAATATCATCCCGATAAAAATGCAAATTCTGAAGAATTTAAAATAAAGTTTATGAGTATAGTTGAAGCCTACGAAGTGCTTTCGGACTCGAGCTCTAGAAAAAAATATGACCAAAATATTAGTTATGTAAATAAAGTCAATTATCATTGGGTTCCTTCTGCTGACATCAATGATTATTATAGTTATGAAAATATCAAAAAAAGATATAGTGAAGGAAATGTGACTTATGGTGGAATCTGGGATATTAGTGAAAATGCGAATAGTGGAATCTGGAAGGCCACGTTGCTTTTGTTTGGTTTGTTAGGTTTTGTTGTTACTTTTATTTTAATAAAGACTTGATTTTTTTATAAAACAAAAGAATAAGTTATAAAAATATCTATAAATCCGTAATCTTATTACCAAATTATTGTATAACGTAGCATTAACTATAGCTGGTAGTGATTCTTCGTGTGGTGCTGGAATCCAAGCCGATTTAAAAACATTTAGCACCTTAGGAGTTTATGGTTGTACTGTAATAACTGCCATTACCGCACAGAATACACGTGGAATATCATCGATAGAGAAAATTTCACCTAACATGGTCAAAGATCAAATTCATGCTATTATTAGCGATACAAAAGTAGATGCAATAAAAATAGGTATGGTCTATGATGATGATATCATAACAGCTATTTATGATGAATTAAAAAAATGTAAGATTCCTATAATTCTTGATCCAGTTTTTAAGGCAGGTGCAGGTGGAACTCTACTACGAACCAATGCATTTAAAAATTTCATAACAACACTAATTCCAATCTCAAAATTAATTACACCAAATCTCAATGAAGCTGTGGTCTTGTGTAAGAATAAAATTTACAACGAAGCGGATATGATTAAGGCATTACACCAGATTAAAGAATTGGGTACAAAAAACGTTATCATAAAAGGAGGACATTTTCCAGATTCCGACGATAAAAATGTGACTGATTTCTTGCTTACTGAAAAAAATGAAGAAGTGAGATTTTCACATCCTCGAATCAAATTAAGTGAAATACATGGAGCTGGTTGTAATTTTTCTTCTGCAGTAACGGCATATGTTGCTCGAGGTTATAAAATAAAAGAAGGCTGTGATCTTTCAAATAGGTTCATTTTTGAATCAATAAAAAATACCATCAAAATAGGACGTGGTTTGATGGTCGTAAATCCAATTTTTCAATTTATAAAAGATGCGAAAAAATTTGGGATCCTTATGGACCTTCAATCTGCAGTTGGAATTCTAGAAAAAGATTCAAAGATTGTTGAACTTATTCCTGAAACACATACTAATTTTGTTTATTCCACAGAGGATGCCACAGACCTTTCTGATGTTGCTGGGATTATAGGAAGGCTAGTAAGACTAGAAGATTCGGTAAAGGCATCATCATGTATAAAGTTTGGAGCTTCAAAACATGTTGGGTCTGCTCTATTAACATATTTAGAAAAGAAACCATTGTATAGATCTGCAATTAATATAAAATATAATGAGAAATTGGTAAATATATGTAAATCCATCTTTGAAGTCTCAAGTTACGATAGAAAAAAGGAACCTCAAAATATAAAAAAAGAAGAAGGGATGTCTATAAGGTGGGGAATAGAACGCGCTCTAATGAAAAATCCAAACTCAGAGTGTATATATCATGATGGTGATATTGGAAAGGAACCCATGATAATCTTGTTCGGTAAGGACCCAACGGATATTTTATTTAAATTAAAAAAAATAATGGCATTATATTAATTAAATGGGTAAAATAAACAATCCTGTTTAAAGTCATGAAAGGAGTGATTCTAGCAGGTGGTCTAGGAACAAGGCTACAACCATATACTTTTTTCATACCTAAACCAATGCTGCCATTGGGAAATAAACCTCTACTTGAATATCTTGTTGATTGGTTAAAACAGTATGGTATAAAAGACATTATAATCTGCGTTAGTTACTTACATAGAACAATAGAAGATTATTTTGAAGATGGTAAAAGATTTGGTTTGAATATCAAATATGCTAGGTCCGAAAGACCGTTAGCTACAGCTGGGCAATTAAAAACTGCAGAAAAATTGTTGGACGACTCGTTTGTTTGTTTGTATGGCGATTCGATATACGAATTTGAATTAGATAAAATGATAAAAAAACATACAAAGACTAAAGCCTTCATGAGTATGGCTTTATTACAGTATAAAACTAAATTAAAATATGGATTTATAGAAACTAAAGGAGTAAATGATTCTGTTATTGCATGGAATGAAAAACCAGAAATCGATGGATTGATAAATATTGGTTGTTATGTTATAGAGAGGGAGTTTTTAAAATTAATTCCAAAATCAGATACATTTGGTATGGACGATGCAGTCAAAAAGGCATTGGAAAGTAAAAAAATAATCAATGGATATAAAATAGATTCAGGTTTTATAGATATTGGTGATAAAAAAAGTTATCTTGATGCTTACAAAGAATATGTTAAGAGACTTGGAAAAATATAATATTGTTAAACAATAAAAAATCTGTATACACATATAAACAGGTTTTCGATCCTGTTTTTTACAATTTTGGTTAAAAATATATTCATAATAAGAGTCTAAAAATAGGTAGATTTCGATATGCACTTTGCCATGAACAAGATAAAATACAATAATTCAGTAATGATAAATATTTGCGACATCAAATTAAGAGGAGAAAAAATAATAGAAAATGATCTTTCCATTGAATTAAATCCAAGTTTTTACAAGGAGGAAATAAACAATTCAGATGTGGAAGTCTTATTAAAGAACAGTTCAATTATTAATTTAATAGGAAATGAAATTGTAGATAAGGCTCTTGAAATGAAAATGGCAAGGAAGGAGAGCGTAAAAACTATTGCGGGTATAAAAATATTGATGATTTACAAATTTATGTATAGATAAACTTCTTTGATCCTCGATTGAATTTATATTTATGTGAGGTTAGTTTTTTAGAGTAACACTAAATAAATTATTCTCAAAATAAAATATTGATTGAGCACTATTAAAATCCTAAAGATTTCTCATGAGAGAATTGGAGCAATAATAGGAAAGAAAGGAAAGACAAAAGAAGCGATAGAGAAAAAATGCAATATCAAGATAGAGATTGATGGAGAAAGTGGAGAGGTTACTGTAACTCCAATAGATAGGTTGGATATTATTTCTGTAGCAAAAGGAGTGAACATTATAGATGCAATTTCCAAGGGATTTGCACCTGAAAAAGCTTTACTGATTTTGGATGATGATTTTGATTATCATAGTATAGACTTGAAGGATTATTCAGGTAAATCATCAAATTCTCTTGAAAGAATAAAAAGTAGATTAATTGGAGAGAAAGGAAAGTCGCGAAGAACAATTGAAGAGTTGACTGACACATATATTTCCATTTATGGACACAATGTAGGAATTATTGGAAAACTTGATGACATAGATAAAACAGAAGATGCCATTAAAAAGATAATAACAGGCAGTTCTCACAAATATGTATATAATTTTCTTCAAGAAATTAGAAGAAAAAATAAGATTGAAAAATTGCAATTATGGGAAAAAAACGAAGAACGTGGTTGAACCATGATGTTTTCGATTAACAAAATAATAGAACACAAAGAATGAGATTAAAGCTGGATATATATATTATATTGGTCAATATGGACACATATTAGATTTTAATTTTTGTCATGTATCCAATCTATTACAATCCAGAAATCTTGCAGATTTTATGTAAAAAAATTATATGCATGTTAATTTTATATTTCTATACTATAATTAATATATATAATCCAAATGTGGTCTTGTCTTTCTTGAAAAATCAGATTCTTATGAAAAATCATACATAATTAATACAAAATTCTAACCCAAGTTGATAGTATATCTCTTAACTCTGATTACACTAATGATGGTTAAATATTCTTTCTTGGTTCACAGACTTCATTTTAAAAGATCCATCATTTACAGGTAATTTAAATACGTTTAAAATAATTTAACTTTAAATCATAATATCAGTCTTCATTATCAAATTAAAACTTGATTTTTTCTGAAAGTTCATAGAGATGTTCAGCCATTTTGCGAATCAATTTTGAATATTTTACCGATGCTATCCATTTTTGTAGTATATTTTTCTCACCGTAATATGCACCAGCCAGTTGCCCAAAGATGGCTCCTACCGTATCAGAATCATTTCCAAGATTTACCACCTTAATCAACCCTTCATTGAACGAATTAGTATTATAAAATGCCCATAATGTAGATTCCAAAGATTTTATGACATATCCTGTTGATTCTATTTGTGGTGGATTATTGTCTTTAAAAGAACCCTCAATAACTTTAATTAATTTTCCGTCGATTTTTTTTAAATTCCAATAAGAATATTTTTTCATATAATCAGGAGAAAGAAGAGTTTCTTTTGACTCACTATGCAAAGCACCAACGATCAATCCACCAAAATACTCGCAGGCTTGAATACAAACTTTTGTCTGATGAGTAGTTTTTGAGCTACATCCAGACATCTTTATAGCAAGTTCAGGATTTCGCGCAAAAGCCAGAGGAACCGGAGCAAGACGCATCAGAGAACCATTTCCAGAAGAATCATTTTTTTTTAAACCGCAGTACGATCGTGGATTCTTTTTAAATGATTGCAAAGCCTGCATGGTTGTTCTACCAATTCCGAAACTTTTATCTCTAGAGGAAAGATATCCTTCCTCCATCCATCTTAGATATCTACATAGCTGATCGTATGAGTCGAATCCCTGTTTTGAGATTAGGCTATCTGCCAAACATAGAGCCATCGATGTATCGTCTGTCCACTCACCGGGGTTTAAATTATAGTAACCTCCACCCACCATGTCATTGATTTGAGAAAAGGAGCCAGGTGTCATAAACTCCACAGATGAACCAATGGCATCACCTATTGCCAAACCAAATAAAGAACCAGAATATTTGTCCATTAGTTCTGTATTAGCCATTTCTAACTATATTATTGAAAAATATCACATTAATAGTATTTTATAAAAATAAAGATTATTGAATTGATGATCATATACTTGTAAATTTAAAATATCTCAAACAATTATTTCAATAATTATGTACTCCATCTCCTAAACAAATTATGTTCTATATTGAACTGGTCCAATACTTTACCCACAAGATGTGAAATAAGATCTTCGATAGTTTTTGGATGGAAATAAAATCCAGGCATTGCTGGTAAAACGATAACACCCATCTTTGACAACTTGACCATATTTTTCAGATGGATATAGGATAATGGTGTTTCCCTTGGAACAATTACCAACTTTCTTGATTCCTTGAGACAAACACTAGCAGCACGTGATATAAGACTATCATCAAATCCATGAGCAATGCTGGCTAATGTTTTCATACTACATGGAATTATAATCATTCCATCTGTTTTAAATGAACCACTCGAAATAGATGCAGCTAGATTGTTATTATCTAAAACTAAGCTGGCAATTGATTTTACGTATTTTATATCCCTGTCTGTTTCAATTTTAATTGTCTTTTCTCCCCATTCTGAAAGAATCAAATAACTTTCGATACCAAGCCGTTGTAATTCTTCAAGAAAATGTATACCATAAATTACGCCAGAACTTCCTGTGATTCCTACAATAAGTCTCATTTAAGTAAAGCATCAAACAAAGTATATTTACATATCTCCATGTTGATTAAATGTAGATTTTTATTATTATAATTATTCTATAAATATGAAAGATTCAAGATGATTACTATCTTTGGTACCATAGCACTTGATACTACAGAGACACCATTTAAGAAGATGGAAAAACTTCTTGGTGGTGCAGCTACCTATTCAGCTCTAAGTTCTTCATTTTTTTATCCAACATCCATTGTTGGAATAGTAGGTCACGATTTTCCCAAACAGTATAGAGACATACTAGAATCTAGACTCGATACTACCGGAATAATCATTGATAATAATAGTAGGACATTTCATTACGATTCATCGTTTGATTATGATATGTTTCGAAGGAAGACTAACAAAACAGAATTAAATGTTATCGAGAATTTTGAACCTCAGATACCACCAAAATATTCGTCTTCAGAATATGTGTACCTGGCAAATAACGATCCTCACCAAAATCTTCAAATAATAGAATTTTTTAAAAAAACAAAGTTGGTTTTATGTGATACTATAGATTTTTGGATAACCAATAAATCTGATCAGGTTTTTAAAATGATGCAAAAATCAGATGGAGTAATTATTAATGATGACGAGGCTAGATTGTTGACACAGAAATCAAATTTGATAAAATGTGCAAGAAAGATCATAGCTGGAGGTACCAAATTTGTTGTTGTTAAAAAGGGGGAAAATGGGTCCATATTATTTACAAAAAATCATATTTTTCCTTCACCTGCCTATCCAATTGAGGATATAATGGACCCCACAGGGGCTGGAGACGCATTTGCTGGTGGATTTTTAGGTCATATTGCAAGAAGCAAAAAAATCAATATCAAAGTCCTAAGGGAAGCAATGATCTATGGTAATGTAATGGGATCATTTGTTGTTGAGGAATTTGGAGTCGGAAAATTGTTAAAGATCAAATATAAAGATATTCAAAAAAGATACAAAATGTATCGAACTATAACTCATTTTCCTGGAGATTGATTAATTGTATCTAGTATTTCATTTAATCTCGTTTCGGGATCATCTGAATTTATCAAATAACGACCAATTATGTAATATGAAACTCCATTGAGATCGTCTTTATTAATAGTTCCACCTTGGACAAAAAATCCGGGAGAATATATTGAAATGTTGCTTAAGGAAGATACTTTCTTCATAATATCACGATAAGTAGCACCTACAACTATTCCATCAACATTACTGTTTATAGAATATTCTAGTAACAGTTCATACATTTTTATCTCTTTTTTTTGATGACTATTATTTTCTTTAATAATATCGAGTCCAAATCCCTCTTTTGCAGTTGGAAGACTCATATGAACAAGTGAAATAATACCCATATCTTTTGAATGCGTATAATCAACGAGTTTTTTCATTTCACTGATACCTATGAATGGATTAACAATAATTGCATCAAAACCCATTATAGACAAATAATCAATAACTATCTTGTTGGTGTCATAAATATCATTTAGTTTGATATCCGCAATTATTTGTATATTAAAAGAGTGAATAAATTTAGTTATTTCTTTCAATTCTGAAATAGAAAATGGAAGGATGATATGAAAATTAATTTTAACACCACAGATTTTATTATGAAGTTTTCGAATTATTTCTTTTACTCGCTCTAGAAGATTATCCATCGGTAAAAAATCTAAAGCTAATATGACATGACTAGTTTTATTATTGGCTATTTTTTTTATACGTTTAATGTAAGGAATTATGTAATTATTACTATCATGATTATGACTATTATTCAATTTAAATATTCACTAATGGATGTCCGTTTAATAGTTTTATAATTTTTAGATATATGTAACCATGTTCATTAAGATTATTTGAAAAAATTGGTTTTTCAACCCTTTGGCTTGAATACCTTAAAAAAACCTCGCTTGGTTCAATATCTAGTTGATAATAATAAAAATAAGGTAATGATTCTGTTTCTACTATGTTTATTACAGTTCCTATTGTTACATTCTTAATATTTTCGGATCCCATGGTTTTATTTTTAGTAGTATAATTATTATGGATTAGGAAAAGAGGAAGTGGTGGTTCTTCATAAATAGTTTTATAACCCGCAACCTTTGCCAGACTAGCCAAATCTTTTACCTTTATAGATGTGTACAATGTTTTTTTTGTCGGTCTAGCTTTTTTAGTCAGTTGAATTGGTAACTTATCTATATTTATTATTGGAGAATACACGTAAGAAGAATTTGCTGCTGAATCTGATATTATCACTTCCTCTACAAGACTATTGATTCTATATGCGAGATACTGACTGTTCTGTCTTGTAGTATTTTTTATATAATAAATAACAGGATTTCCATCTATAAATTCGGTTTGAACACTAAACACTTGTTCTTTGTTTAGTTCCATGGAAAAAATTGGTGAAGGAGAACGTTCTAATGCACAGACCAAACGACCGAAATCATTTAATGATGATAATTCAATATAAAATGGTGATTTTAGCTCCAATTAATCGAAATGCAAGCTTGATAGGCTATTAAATGATACTATTGTGATTTATTCTTTGATTACAATGGAGAGAAATTAATGAACAAGGCTTAAAATATTCTAAAATCAATATAGTTACTAATTAGAACGTCTATCTATGACAGAATTTAGTTCGCTACCAGTCCCAATGTAGGTAACTGGTAATTTTGTTTGATTTTCAATATTTTCAATAAATTTCTTTGCCTGTGAGGACAAACCATGATAATTAGTCTTTCCTTTACAATCAGGAAATATAACATCTAATTTCGTTATTGCAATTTGTGTTCCACTATTAAGACGAATAGATTTTCTAGCAAGATCGAAATTAAATGGAGCAGAACGTCTTTCTCTTCCTGTAACACTTCCAAATTCTAGCCAACCTCGTTTTGCTGCATCCTCTTTTTCTAATTCACCTTCAAGAGGACCTCCACCGACACGTGTAATATAAGATTTAAAGACAATGAGAACCTCATCTACCATCTTTGGCCCTATCCCAACATCAGAACATATTGCTGAAGCTGTAACATCCTTTGAAGTAACGTACGGATAACCGCCGTGGTAAAGAGATAAATAGGTTCCCTGAGTACCTTCCAATAAGATATTCTCATTATTATCTAATGCATCATTGAGTTTTTCGCTAACATCTGTCATGTAGAGGGAAAGGTCAACATTGTTCCTTGCAATATTTGCGATCCTCATTACCCTGTCAGAGTTTGCTGGTCCCGTTCCGGTACCCGTGGTTCCCACTGTAGTTCTTAAGTGAGTGTTTGAAGAATCTCTCTGTATATGTTCCTGAGTAATAATGGCGCAATTGTAATCTATAAATGTTCTTCCAGCTGTGTTAAATGATTCGATCTCATTCTTTAATACTGTTGGATTCACCAAAACTCCTGCACCTATCATCAGTTTGGTTTTATTGTTTAAAATTGCACTTGGTAACATTCTTAATTTATATGTTTTATCTTCAAATGTAAAAGTATGTCCAGCATTTGGTCCTACGCCACCTCTAGCAGCTACAGCAATGTTATCTTTTTTAGCAATATATGCAATTATTTTACCCTTTCCTTCATCTCCAAAAAAACCACCTACAACTACAGTACATGTCATATGAAAATTTTGTTTACAAATACCATATTTAATTTAAAGTA
>CAZHFI010000003.1:0-73689 GCA_964531845.1 uncultured Nitrososphaeraceae archaeon | reverse complement strand
TCTATTTCATGGGTTTCTTTGCAGTAATGATAGCAGAAGTTTCTCCCGTTTGAAAAGTGATGATTATATTACAAAATCCTGTTTTTTTTAGTTCGTGTTCCAAATCTCTTTCCCATCTGCTATTTTTTATCAGTTTATCTAGATCAGAGAATACATACGCCCATGATTTTACTACTTTACCCAAATGTTTTAAAAGGATAAAATAGTACTTCCAAGCTATTCTCATATACTTTTTTCTTGGATAAATAAAGTCATGAAAGACTACAATTCCCTCATCATCTAAAACTCTCCATATTTCTTTTGTAATATTTGGCAAATCCGCATATTTGGCAAGATATGATGAAATTATGACGTCAAACGACTTATCTTTAAAAGGGAGAGATTCTGCAACACAATTTGCTAAAAATGAATATTTTTTTCTATGGTCTGCTCTAATAATATAATCAAAAGTGAGGTCTACTCCAATTATTTTTATCTCTTTATTTGATGAAATATAAGAAGAAAATATTCCAGTTCCACATGCTAATTCGAGTAGTGATTTATAATTGTCGATGTTTTGTGCTATAATTTTTTTCCATGCTGAATCTCTACCAAAAGTAGTGTATTTGACAATTGTATCATAATTGTGGGCATTGATATCAGAAAAATATTTTCGTGCAATACTTTGACCTTCTGTTATCACTATGTATATATTCATTTCATGTTGTTATTATCTTCTTTTATCATTCAAAAATGTATCATCAATTTTGATTAAAATAATATTAAAGAACAATCCAAAATAATATTTATATTTTTATTCTGGATCTCTTAATTTATTAAATAATTATGGAAAAATATGGAAAAACTAACCAGAATACTATCAATTATAGAGGTGAAAAGCTAATTCATACCTATCGTAGAGAAGAAGAAATATGGGATTTTATTGGACGTCTAACTAGTTTTTCATATGTTTATAATCTTTTAAACGAAAGAATTAAAGAAAATTTTTTTGATATTGATATTTCAAATTGTGTGAAAATAAAAAAAGATTTTATTAATCTCAAAATTTCTGATGCTACAAATAATAAAAAACTTCCAGAGATTCATGAAAGACTAACATCAAATAATTTGGTAACTAATACGGAAGAAATAATATTATTGGCAAAACAGGCAATAGAATTTTTTAACGCATCGAAGACAGTCTCGATAATTACAAAACCTGTCTTATTATATTATTCTTTTTCGAGACTCTTAAAAATTTTATTTCTAGCAACATTTCTAAAAAGTCAAGTTAGTAAAGGTTCAGCATCAGGATTGAATATGGACAATAATTGGGTTATATGCAAAATAAATGGATCCTTTGCACGTTCACTAGATTGCTACTTTACTGATCCAACGATTTACCTAAACGAATATAGATTCAACTGGACTGATCTTTTTATAAACCAGCCTACTTCAGAATACGATATATATTTTAAAAATGACGATCTCATGGTAAATATACATGAACAGACTACCGGGCGTTCCCATACATTGTATGAATTGACCAGAGAAATTCTTTTCATTTTCAGTTTGAATTTTCTTGCCAGATATAGACTTTCAGATTGGAATAAAATAGTAGAAGGAAGGTCTTCTGACCTAATATATAGAATAGATGAATACATCAAAAGTACTAATACCATCTTTCCTAATCTAATTTTAAATCAACTCCATGGACAGAAATATTTGTTCAAACACTGCTATTAAAAACATATTCTAAATTTATCAGGAATTTGTGTAAATGTTGTTTTCTTATTAACATACACAGTGATGAAATGAAATTAAAAATTAATAAAATTTTAACTCAAATATTTAGATTTAACCTAGTTTTTTTTGTTAATATCTATAGATACTTGTTTATTGTGATTATTATTTATATTTCTCCAAAATAATAAGATCGTAGTTGAATTTAGATAATTCACGTTCTCTATTTTTACGAGCTGAAAAAGTAATTCCAAAAGGAGTTAACAGTCCAGTCCGCTATTACGAACCACATCCTTTCTTTGTCTCATCTGGAATTGGGAGCAAAATCATTACACAGGACCACCAAACGTTAATAGATTACTGCTTGGGCTACGGGGCTTTGATACTCGGTCATTCATATAAAGGAGTTATGGACCGTGTAAAGGAACAACTAGAAAGGGGCTCGCTTTTTTGCATCCCTACTGAAAAAGAAGTCCAGCTTGCAGAATTATTAACTAAAATTATTCCTTGCTGTGAAATGACAAGGATAGTAAACACTGGAACGGAAGCTACTATGCATGCAATAAGACTTGCTAGAGCATATACTCAAAAGAATATGATAATAAAATTTGATGGCGGATATCATGGGGCATACGATGACGTTTTAGTTAAAGCAGGTTCTGGAGCAACTCTTTCAACTTCAAACTATAACTCAAATTCTAAAACTGAAGTATTACCTTTCAACAATATTGAAATTTTAAAGGAAAAAATTGAAGATGAAAGAAAAGGTGAAGACGTTGCGTGTATCATTATGGAACCTGTATGCGCCAATGTCGGTGTAATATTACCAGAAACAAATTATTTATTCGAGATAAGAAAACTTACCAAAAAACATAACATTGTTTTAATTTTTGACGAGGTAATCACCGGATTCAGGCTGGCACTAGGTGGTGCAAGTGAGTTTTTTGGCATAAAACCTGATATTGCAACCTTTGCAAAAGCAATGGGAAATGGATTTCCAATCTCTGCTATTTGCGGAAAGAAAGAAATAATGTCGCAACTTTCACCATCTGGCAATGTGTACCAAGCAAGTACCTATGCAGGAAACCCCATTTCTGTCACTGCCTCACTTGCAACAATTGATTCTCTCATTGAGGCAAAAAATACTCTCTATCCAAAACTTGGCAAAAATTGTGACCGTATAGTCGGGGCATTGAAAGATTTAATCTCGGAAAATAGAGTTAAAGCGACAGTTAACAATATAGGTTCGATGTATCAGGTATTCTTCTCAAAAAACAGAGTTATCGAGTATAAAGATGCATTAAATTCTGATATTGGTATGTTTAAAACATTATATGCTGAATTATTGAAAAGAGAGATTTTTATTCCTCCATCTCAGTTTGAAACTTGCTTTCTGTCATCTTCACATACAGAGGAAGATGTTGATAAAACAATAGATGCATATAGCGATGTTATGTCATCACTTAAAAATATTCATGGTAGTATGTAAGCATGGAAAAAAAATATCGCATTGGTACTAGGGGAAGCAAACTTGCACTGGCGCAAACTAGGATTGTGACCAAAAAGATATCAAGAATTTACAAAGATATTGTATTTGAAGTATGTACTATTAAAACAAAGGGGGATGTTGATAGAACACCCCTATTTATGATGGATAGGAAGGGGATATTCGAAAAAGAGATAGACCAGGCCGTAATTGATAAGAAAATTGATCTTGCTGTCCACAGTATAAAGGATGTTCCATCCGATATTCCTCGGGGACTGATTATAGGTGCAATATTGAAAAGAGAAAAACCAAATGACGTTCTAATCAGTAAAAACGGAGTAACTTTGAACCAACTTCAACCTGGTTCGGTAATTGGAACAAGTAGTTTGAGAAGGGCGGTTCAACTGAAGTTACTTCGGAAAGATCTTAATATAATTCCATTAAGAGGTAACGTAGAGACCAGAATAAAAAAGGTAAAGACAGGCGAACTTGATGCCATTGTATTGGCAGAGGCGGGCATTAAAAGACTAAATGCTTCTGATGTTATCAGTGAAAAATTCAAGATTAACAAATTTGTTCCAGCTCCAGGACAAGGGGCAATCGCAGTTATCTGTAGAGATGACAATGTGGATTTAAGAAAGGTCCTAGCAAAAATCGACGACAAATATTCTAGGATTTCTATATTAGCAGAAAGATCTTTGCTTGACAAAATAGAATCAGGTTGCAGATTTCCGATAGGTGCTATTGCCTATATAACAAAAAATCAAAATATGAAATTATACAAAGATAAATCCATCATTAATTCCTCAAATCTCAGATTGAATCTATATGCAAAATTGTTTTCTTCAGACGGAACGAAATCTATAGACCTTAAGTTAGACGGTGATATTTCAAAACCAAAACAAATTGGTATAAAAATGGCTAATCTTTTAATTAAACATGGGGCATTAGAATTGTCAAAAGATTGGGATGAGGCACTCAATGAGTGGAATGGTAAAAGAAAATAATAAAGATGTCTTAAACAGTTCCAGTAAAATAAAAAGATCAAAATTATCTGTAAAAAATATGAAGAATACACATGATAAGAAAAAAGATAAAGTAAAGAGATCGAAATCTAAAAACCCTTTATTTACTAATAAAGGTAAGGTATTCATATGTGGTGCTGGACCAGGAGACCCCAGGTTGATAACAGTTAGATGTTTAGAGTTATTGAAAAATTCAGATATAGTTCTTTATGACCGTCTTGTTGGTCAAGAGATAATTTCTTTAATTCCTAAAAAAACCAAACAAATCTATGTTGGACGAGCTGCAGGTGACCCAACCACGAATCAAGATAATACTAATGCTTTGATGACAAAATATGCAAAACAGGGAAAAAATGTTCTAAGGTTAAAAGGTGGAGACCCTTTTATTTTTGGTCGAGGCGGTGAAGAAGCAGAGTATCTGTTACAAAATAATATAAAATATGAGATAGTTCCTGGAATCACATCTGCGATTGGCTCGGCGGTATACTCGGGCATACCTCTGACTCATAGAACATATTCTTCATCAGTAGTAATAGCTACTGGGCACGAGGATCCTGTTAAAAAAAAATTATCTGTTGACTGGAAAAATCTTGCAACTACTGTAGATACCATAGTTATTTTGATGGGACTTGAGAATTTGAACAATATTATCAAACAGTTAGAAGAAGGTGGATTATCAAATAAAACACCCATTGCTATAATTGAACGAGGCACGAGAAAAGAACAGAGAACAATAACAGGATCTATAGGAAATATCGCAAGAAAAATTGGACAATATAAAGTCAAACCCCCTGTTGTAATCATCATCGGAAAGGTTGTTCTTTTGTCAAATAAACTCTCGTGGTTTAATAACCACCAATTTTAAAAAATGAAAGATTTAAAAAACAAGATAATTGTTATAACAAAAAACGATAGACACGTTGAACTGTTTGAAGAAAAGGTCATAAAAAATGGTGGGATTCTATTAAAATTACCAACTACAACAGTGGTTACAAGATCCGATATTGATATTTGTAAATTTATTACAAAATTAATAAGCCAAAATAATTACCAATATTGTATTTTTTTAAGTCCAAAAGCAGTTGATATTTTATTTGGATTTGCAAGGAAATTAGATAAATACAAAGCTCTTGTGGAATACCTTAATTATATTCATATTATCTCTGTGGGTCCAAAAACTTTCACTACTTTAGTTGATTATGGTATTCATGTAGACCTTGTTCCAAATAATTTTTCATCTGAGGGAATTTTTGAGTTATTCTCAGAAATAGCAGAAAAAAAAAGTGGTAAATCTGATAAAGGCAATATCATAATTCCCAGAAGTGAAAGAGGGGATGATTATTTAAAGAAAAGCATTTCAAAAATTGGCTTCCATATCGACGAATTTTTCTTATACACCGTAGTTACCACATCCGTAAACCAAACTTGGTTTGAATATTTAAAACATTTAGAAAATGGCGTGATAGATTCTATTATTTTCACCAGTCCATCATCTGTTCAATCTTTTTTTGAACTTTCAGAAAAATTAAATATTGATTTTAAACTTCATGTAAATACAATAAAAAATATTATATCTATAGGACCTTTAACTAGTAAAACACTAAAGAAATATGGGATATTATGCACTCTAGAACCGAAACAACATTCATTGGAAGGAATTTTTTCCCTTTTAATTGACGATAACTAAATTTCTTCTTAATGAGAATGAAAGATAAAATAGTCTTAACAATATTATTTGTTTTATTATATTATTATAAATTTAATATAAAAACACAAAAATTTACTGGTTTACTGTTTTTCCGTAATACAATTCCTATTGTATTGTAGTGTGGAATATTTATATAAAACATAACGCCGTTATTTATTGATGACAACTGAAGAGCTAAATATGGATTATAGTAAATACGATTTCAAAGACTCTATCGAACAGTACATTTACTTAAGTAAAAAGGGTTTGTCACGTGGTACAGTAGAAGAGATTAGTAGAATGAAAGGGGAACCAGATTGGATGAGGGAGTTCCGTTTAAAGTCTTTTGATATTTTCATGAGCAAGCCAATGCCTCAATGGGGTGGTACTTTATCCAGAATTGATTTTCAAAATATCTATTATTATGCAAAAGCATCAGAAAATCAAAGTAAGAGCTGGGATGATGTACCGGAATCTGTAAGAAAAACATTTGATAAACTGGGTATCCCAGAAGCAGAAAAGAAGTTTCTGGCTGGTGTAGGCGCTCAATATGAATCAGAAGTAGTATATCATAATCTCAGAGAGGATTTAGCTAAACAGGGAGTTATTTTTATGGATACCGATACTGCTGTAAAAGAACATCCAGAGTTAATGAGAAAATATTTCGGTAAAATAATACCGCCAGAAGACAATAAATTTGCAGCATTAAATAGTGCAGTGTGGTCAGGTGGTTCCTTTATCTATATTCCACCAAATGTGAAAGTCGATTTACCGCTACAGGCTTATTTCCGAATCAATGCTGAAAATATTGGACAGTTTGAAAGAACATTAATTATCGCAGATGAGGGTTCGGAAGTTCATTATATTGAAGGATGTACTGCTCCAGTTTATTCTACCGAATCGCTTCACTCTGCTGTTGTGGAGTTGATTGCTAAAAAGGGCGCCAAGATAAGGTACACTACAATTCAAAATTGGAGCAAAGATGTTTACAATTTAGTTACTAAACGTGCATATGCATATGAAAATGCTACCGTAGAGTGGATAGATGGAAATATAGGAAGTGGATTGACAATGAAATATCCAGCGGTCTATTTGCTTGGCCCTAATGCACATGCTGAAGTCGTATCAATCGCATTTGCCGGTGCAGGGCAACACCAAGATGCAGGTGCCAAAGCAGTGCATCTAGCACCAAACACAACTTCAAGAATTACCAGTAAATCTGTAAGTAAGGATAGTGGACGAACAACCTATAGAGGATTACTACATGTTGCTAAGGGTGCTACTGGTGTAAAATCTAACGTCAGATGTGATGCATTGTTGCTTGATGAAAATTCTAGGACAGATACATATCCATATGTTGAGGTAAATGAAGATGATGCAACTATTACGCATGAAGCAACTGTTGGAAAAATTGGTGAAGATCAGATATTTTATCTGATGAGTCGAGGGTTCTCGGAATCTGACGCACTCTCCTTGATTATTGGTGGATTTTTAGAACCATTTACAAAGGAGTTACCCATGGAATATGCAGTAGAACTTAACAGGCTTGTAAAGTTGGAAATGGAAGGTTCAGTAGGTTAATAATTCTTTTTTTTGATTAGTTCTGATCTAAAAATTTGATGGTGTTATTAAATAGAAATGAAGTTATCTGATTTATCTTTAGATTTTCAACAAGTTTTAGGTAAAGATAATATAGAACCAGAATGGGTTAGAGAAGTACGCAAAAATTCTTTTGAGCAGTACTCTAAATTGCCTGATGAAGTGTCACCACTATATACTAAATATACTAACGCAAATCGTCTAAATTATAATGATATATTTTTTGAACAAGGCGATTTTGACAACTTATCATTACATGAATTTGCAGAACGAATTAAAGCACTTGAATTAGAAACAGGTGTTTTTACTGTAGGAAATGTCATCAAAAAAATATCAATTTCTAATGATTTAAAAAAACAGGGGGTGGTTGTTTCAAGTTTATCTGATGCTTTTCTGTCTCATGAAAACCTGATAAAGAAACACTGGTCAAAAAATAATATAAATATGGACGATGACAAATTTATTGCCTTAGAAAACGCATATTTTCAATCTGGAATTTTTGTCTATATTCCAAAAAATGTTAGTATATCTGAACCGATAAGAATAATTAGTTCATTATCTAAATCCGGATCTTCTCTAATCTCGAGAAACATAATAATTGCAGACACCAATTCCAAGGCAACAATTGTTCAAGAATTATATTCCCCATCTATGGTTTCTCATCCGAAAGAGAAGACTCCTAACAATTCAAAATCCAAAAATAACCTTATTGTTGATGTAGAAGGTAAACAACAATCACTCTTTGAACTGATAGAATGTCATGTGAATAATGGTGCTGCATTGGAGATGGTAACACTTCAGGCATTTTCGGAGAATGGCATTCATTTTTCAAATAAGAAAGGATTCATAGAACAGGATGGAAAGATGTCCTGGTATGCCGGATTATTTGGAGGTCAACTTACACGATACAAAGTAGACAATATAATGAACGGTTCTGGAGCCTATGGTGAAGATGTTGAAATTATACTTGGAATGGGTAATCAATCATTTGATATTACCTCAAATTTACAGCATGTCGGTCCACATACAAAAGGTCGTGTTCAGGTAAAATCTGTTATGAAAGATACGTCACAATCACTTTTCAAAGGAATGATAAAAATTGGACATAATGCCAAGGCATCAGAATCATATCTTGCCGGTCATGCAATTTTGTTGGACAAGGGTGCAAAATCTGATGCTATTCCTGGACTGGAGATTCTAACTAACGAGGTAAAGGCAACACATTCTGCTTCAGTTGCTCAAATTGATGAATCACAATTGTTTTACTTAATGTGTAGAGGATTAAGTAGGGAAGAAGCAAAAAGAGAGATAGTGAATGGATTTTTAGAACCTCTTTCACGAAGAATGGGGCCTACACTTAGAGCATGGGTGAACTACCTTATAGAAAACAAATGGGCAGGAAAATCTCTGATGATAAAGACAGATGATGTTATGGAAAGAATACTTGAAATTGAAAAGAGCAGATACAGGGAAACACAGGACCTATTTGAAAAACATTACAAATATCGTTGACATATCATAATTTTTGTTATGGTATATATAAGAAAAAGTTGGATATTCTTAATATGACCTCGCAGGCTCAATGGGTACCAGTTTGTGAGATAAAATCTCTAAAATCTGGCGATCTTTTTGAATTTAATCACCAAGATAAAAAAATTGTAATTGTAAAGTTAAGAGATAAGATTTATGCTACCGATAGGATCTGCACTCACGCATACGCTGACTTATCAATGGGTGTATTAAATGAAGAAGAAGAAACCCTAACATGTCCACTTCATCTTTCTGCATTTAACCTAAATGATGGAAAACCACAGAATCTACCAGCTAAAGAACCACTCTGTGTTTATCAAGTAAAGTTAGACGATGGATGGATACATATTTTTCTATAATTAAAAACTCGTTAATATACATAAAATTTTATTGATTTGAGTTGAATTTTGGTTTTTAGATTATATACTGTCTGTTTGTTTAAAAAATAGGTTCTATCACTTAAAGACTTTAAAGAACAAAAAATTATTAGTTGAATAATTTAAAAGAAACCTGGTGGATTTTTTGATGAGTCGTTTTTTAATTTGATAATTTTCATTGTCCATGACATAGGGAATGTTATCATTATCTTATAAGTCTAGAGATGTTTGAAAGCGGAGGCTCTCATGACTAATATTAAAACCATTCTATGTATACTTGAAATTGGTAATATTCTTCTCATTTTTAACTACTATATGGATTATAGTAATTAGTTAAAGAAACATAAAGATTGTCTAGCATTACTAATCATGAAAGTTAACAAAATTAAAAATCTTAACCATCTTTTCATATTGAATTTTTCCACTTATATAATTATTTAACCTGTGAGAGGTGACAAAATCTTTATCTGAATCAAATACATTATCAATTGGAGGTATGAAATCTGTTTTTACAAATCCAAATTCATCTATGCCTACAGCTGCAATCAAATTCTTTTTTGCAAAATTGCAGGCAGAAACATATTGGTAAAACAACAATACCTTTTTCTTGATTTTAAGATATTTTTAATATCCAATCACAATTACTCGGATTCAAAAATGTCAGGAAAAAATACTTTGTAATGCTAAAATGCTTTTCTCAAAAAACAAAGAATTTTAGTTGATACAACCATAAAATTGTCATATATGCGGATAGGAATAATGGGACTAGGTCTTTTAGGACATAGTATTGCGGTACGGTTTTTAGAAACTGAAAATACTATATGTATTTATAATAGGAATTTGATAAAAGGAAAGGATCTCGAGGAAAAAGGGGCAACCATATATAAAACTCCCAAACAGTTAGCAGAAAATTCTGATTTAGTTATTTCATGTATATTAGATTTTAATTCAATTTATTCCCTCAATTTTAATAAAGAAAATGGAATAATTGCATCCGCAAATACCGATCTGATTGTTGCCGATACAAGCACAATTTCACCATTTGAATCCATTGTGTGCCAGACAAAATTTAAAGAAAATGGTATCGAAATGTTATCGATGCCTGTAATGGGGGGTCCGTCTTCTGCATTAAAAGGAGAGATGATTCCAATTGTTTCTGGCAACAAAGATACGTTCGAGAAGATAAAACCTTTTATACAAAAGCTAGGAAAAACCATATTTTACGTCGGAAATGAAAAAGGCTCCGCAAATGCTATAAAACTTGCTTTGAATCTTAACATCGGTCTTATTGCATGTGCACTCTCAGAAGGAATTATATTTTCAGAGAAATTTGGTGTTAACCCAAAAATGTTTCTTGAAATATTAAATTCAACATATTTTAAAACAGGAATGAGTGAATATAAAGGACCAAAAATGATAGATAATAATTTTGAGCCATCATTTTATCTTAAAAATCTTTTAAAGGATATGGATTTGGTTCAAGATACTGCACGCATCCTTGCTCTATCACTTCCAGTTTCAGAGATATCACGACAGCTTTACCGACAGGCAACTAATCAAGGATTTTCTGAACTAGACTATACCGGTATTATTTCATATTACAAGAAGATAAATGAGATGCAAAAATAGCATGAAATTAGAAATAATACAGGAGGTGACATTGGATAAAAAAACACTGGTATTTTCTTCATTACCTGACATGGGAAGTGTTGGTGGACTAGTATCTTCTTTTCTTTGCAAACATCTTTCTACGGTTCATATAGCCAATATTCTCTCCAATGAAAAACCATGGGTTTCTTATTCGGATGGAATTGTAAAAAGCATAATTGATATTTATAAAATTTTTTATAATGAAAAAAACAACATGCTTATATTAACTGGATCTACGCAACCGCAAGAATCACTGGAACTTAAGAATTTATGTTACAAATTTTTAGATTATATTACACAAATTTCTAATGTCAGATTGCTATACAGTGCAGGTGGTTATCTTAAAACCAATCTTGCCGGGTCACCAACGGTTTGCGGCGTTGTTAATAAAGAAAAATTAAAATATATTTTGAATAACACAGGAATAGATCTTGTCGGAAACGAGATTACAAACATTACATGGTTTAATGGAGTAATTTTGGGAACTGCTTTGGAATATGACATTGATGCAATAGGTTTATTTGGAGAAATTCCAGAATCCAATCTTTCACAACCTTTAGCTGCAAAAAGTATTTTACATGCTTTCGGAAATTTGGAGAAAATCCATCTAGATACCAAACCACTGGATAAAGAATATGAAACAATATTGGAGAATCAATATAAAGAAAAAGAGACCTCAAAGTTTGGAGGACATTTCCGGTAACCAATTTTTTGCAATAAGTTGTTTTTTCAGGCTTTGTTAAGTTAAGATAATATTTTTACTTCTGTATTCTATTTTGAATATATTATTTTTGATGGGGTTGTAAATGAATACACAACGTGATATCTAAATATCGATGTATTTCAGACCACAATTTCGTCTCCTCTCCATTTCATGGATAGTTATCTTCAAATCATTTTATTCTATCCTGTCTTTACATCTTTCAAAAATTTAGTCTTTTGATAATGTTTTTCTTGTATGATGAATTACGAGAGTTTTAGTGAAAGCTGGTCATTTTCAGGGTTATTATATGAAGGTATGGGCAGATGTTTCGGCATATAGATAAAATCAGTATATTTTATAGATGTTCTGACTTATCGCTACCTGTTTATAATTAATATCAAAACATCATAGTAAAGGCTAGGTGAGTTATGCTGGATTATCATGAATATTTTATTCCCACTCAAGTAACCCATTAAAAAAACCGACTTTGATATTATATATCATTTAAATTAACGATCTTGGCGGAGTTTTAGCATCTCGACTTCATGACACGTATAATTCTAACACTTTAAACAAGACAATATATATGTCAAACACAGATTTTCAATCAAGATGTTCACAGCTATAGGTCTTTCGCTAAATTAACAATCTTTTCAATATCAATTATCAGTGGATATCTGAACCGAGAACATATCCATTTTCTTTAATTGTTAATAACAATGGTTTTCCTTGAGGGCCATCTGCAGCTAAAATCATTCCATTTGATAATAAATTGCCTAATCTTCTGGGTTGAAGATTTGTCAATACTACAACTGTCTTGCCTACTAAATCCTCTGGATTATAAAACATTGCAATTCCCGCTCCTATCTCTCTGGTCTCATTACCCACGTCTACCGTTACCTTGAGAATCTTTTTCATTCCTTGCAATTTTTCAGCAGCAATAATTTTACCTAATTTTATATGTAATTTTAAAAAATCATCTAATGTTATGAGTTGATTTTCATTTTCAACAACATCTAAAATCTTGTTACTTTCATTATCTTTGTTATCAGTGATATTTCCGATATCTGAATTTTCCATATTCTAAGTTTTTTTAAATTATCTATATATTCATTGATATTACAGAAATTATATCCTTTTAAAATCCATTCTAAAAATCAGTTAATGTAGTACAAAAAAATTATTCTTTTCTAGATATTGTATTAAGTCAAAATGTAATATTATCCACAAATTAACTAAGAATTTTACTATATATTTTATAACAGAGTGATGTCCAAAGATAATGGTTAGAAGCAAAAGATGCAAAATATGACTAAAGTTTAATTTTTTCTATTTATGTAAATCTTCTAATTTCATTTTTTTATAATGTTATACAGAATATGATAATTTTCATTAGCTGCCCGCAACACTTGCAAATTTTATTTTTTCAGCATACTAAAGTGTTTTGGAACTTTAGTATTGCTGCAGGTCAGATACCCTAGTGCTTTCATCATCATTTCAGCATAGTTGTTCATCATACCTATGAATATATTTATTTGATAGTAATTAATAGTTAAAATCCACATTATTTCAGAATGACATTTTTTAATATACTTTCAAATGAACGAATTCATTTATAGAAGATTTTATTACACAAATACATTTTTATAAAATGATTTTTCGTTCATTATACCTTATATCAAAATTTTAATTTGGATTGATTTACTACAATTACCAATATTACAATGTAACTATTCTTTTATCTACGTAAAAATAATCTCAATATCATTTTTATTGATACGAAAATTTTTTCTATAAAATTTTTCTAGTGTAAAATTAAATTAACTAATAGTATTGTTATTGATTACCCCTGTATTTTTATAATAAAAAATAAAATTCTAACATCATGTCTGCAGAGGAACAAATAATCGAAAAAATCTACTCAGCAGGTCAAAATGGTATTAAAAAAACAGAGTTAAAAAAAGAGTTTTCAGGGATTAATTTTGATCAAGTAGCTAAGCAACTAGTTGAAAAAGAAGAGATAATCTTGGACAGGAAAGGGGTCGCACATTATTTCTGGCATAAAAATCATTACTATCAAAATCTAATGAATACCGATCCGAAATTCAAGTATTTATATGAAAAAATTCTCAATCTGAACAAATCAATTAATTCTATTTCTGAATCGGTTAACTTACAATTACAAAACCTTGAAAATAATATACACATATTCACTGAATCTATTGTAGATAACAATAACATTAGCCGTGATAAAAGCATCTCGGAAGAAAAAGAAATTTCCATCATAGATGATGTCATTTCAGATCATTTTTCTCACACACGATATGAACCCACTTTCAGTTTAGAATCATTTAAGGATGATTTTGACCTCTCGATTATCAATAATGGCAGTTCCATTGGTTGGGTTGAAATTTCCAAGATTAGAAACGAATTATGTCCAAAGTACGAAATAACTGAAAAAGAATTCTATTATTATGTAGGAAAATTAATAAAACATAATGAAACTCACTATGAATTATCGTCAGGTGGTACCGAAGGAATTGTTATTCGTGGCTTAATTCATGGCTATGTGAGGTGCATATAGTTGACATATCCATACGGGCTTGAAAAAAATCCTTATCCAAGTAATCCCACTCCAGGAAAAGACGATATTTTTATTTTGGGTGGTCAGAGACATAAAGATGCCAGAAATGCCATTTTTTCTTGTTTAAACGACATTCACTCTAAAATTTCCAATCATGACAATCAGTTTAGAATGATTACTATGATCCAAGATGTGGGATCAGGTAAAACACATCTTGCATTAAATATTGGAATATCAGAAGAATTTATTGATAAAAGTATAGTATCCTATCTAGATTTGTCTCGTGTATATCCTAGGACAATCCAAAATGTGTTTCTAGGACTCAAGAATGGATTTGATGACACTTTTTACCTGGACCTGAAAAGAAATTTATTGCATTATATAAAGACAAAATATATAGAACATAAAAATGAAGTAAAAAAAACATTTAAACTTGGATTTTTTGAAAAATTTGGTGGCAAGAGTATTGAAAATAAGATTGTCGATATAATGTCAAATAAGATTTCAATTGATACTAAATATTTAAATCAAATATTTCAAAATGTATTCACGGATTATGAAATTAAAGTTATTAAATCGATATTAGATGATTCTATAATTAAAAACACAAACAATGGACTAAACAAAAATCGCAATGATAATACCAATTTATCCAGTTTTATCGAAAATTACAGTATGGAAGACGTTATACAACAATTCTCAATCTTATCCAAACTTAATAGATTGTTCTATGAAAAAATAACCATGCTTCAAATTGACGAATTTGACTCAGATCAACAGTCACTTGCCTTTATCAAGGCAATAATAAATTCACATCTTCCAAATACTATAATAATGCTTATCCTTACTCCTTCCTCGTATAAGGAAATTAGTAATAAAGACGTGGCTGTTTTTGATAGATTAGAAAAAGCTAATTATAAAATTGACTTGGCAGGTTCAAATACATTTGATGAGATTATGGAAATAGGATTAGAGTACATAAGATATCATGACGAGGGAAAATTTAATTTTAAGGTATCTGAAGCAAAGGAACTAATATCAAAACTAAGAATTATTTTTGATGAATTTCAAGATTTCCGAAACATTCGCTCAATGTTAAATATATTGTATCATTGTATGGAGGATGCTCATGCCAGAGGAATTAATTACATTGATGAAGAATCTTTTGATAATACATTAAAGACAATTTATCCAGGATTAAGAATAAAAGGCAGCATAATGAACATCCCTATATCTGACTTTATAAAAATAAAAAATAATATCACTAATTCTGTTAATTTGGAATATAATCTAAAAGATTCGATCATCAATTTAAAAAATTATGTGGATAGAAAAAAAGCGGATGGTTCTGTCGATTGTACGAATCAATCCATTGATAGCAACAGTTCTCTAAATAGTCAGAAGATCAACATTATCTATCAACAGGATTCATCATCGTATTTAGTAATCAGTCTATCCAACAATCAAGAAGTAACAATGAAAAAAATCGAAAAATTATCAGATTTGAATAAATCTCAAGACATCAAAGAACAAGTAATGATTTTTGCACAAACGGGAGGAAAATCCGATGGATATGATGACATCAATAACGATGAGAAAAAATTAAACCAGTTAAGTGATCAAGTTTATTCCAAAATGGGAATCACAAACGTCTACATAGATAGACAAAAGTTAATTGACATTTTGTATTTTAACGGCAAAATCAATTTAATGGATAATTTCAATTTAGACGAAACAAATAGAATATTATTGTTGGGAAAGTCATTACATATTTCATAATTTTCCAATCATTTTTAGAAATAAGAATTTTAAAAAATAGATTTTGATAATCGATAAACAAGTTAAATAATTCGATTCTAAAAATATCGTTTCGAATAAAAATAAATATCTTGATGAGAATTTATTAATATTTGAAACGAAATTATTCTACTTTAGAAGAATTTGAGAATAATCTGCATCAGGACGGATATACAATCTTTGATTACGATTCTCAGAAATTACCATGTTTATTCATCAACCCAAAAAAATATAATGAAATATTAACCAAAACATTTGGAAGAAAGTATGTCATTGATTCTTTATTTGATATCTTTCATGATGGAAGAAATTGTTTTGTAGATATTGTATTAAAATTTTCTGATTTAGATATTGAAGAAAATTATCTCCTAAATGCGAATAAATCGATGGAATTCTTTGATTCGCTTTATAATATCAGTATGCTTGGACTACTACCTGCAGACCCTTCACTGTCTTCTAAGATTGAATCAAATATCTTTGTTATTCAGTTACCTAATAAAGATAAAATTAAAAAGGCAATAGATATAATACGTAGTAATATTCAAAACTATTAATCAAGACTGTGGTATAAAATATGACTAAAATTGTAGATGATAAGAAAACTAAGGATTTAAAAAAAAGATTAACATCATTTGATGATTTGGTAGATATGTGTAATAATGATAATAACCTCATTCCTAGGGAAATTGATACACATCTTCAATTATATGGAAAACATGCATGGGAAGTTGAGTATAAGCATAAATGTCTAGTTTGCGAGAAACGTGTTGATGAATTCGGTTTCTGTGCTTGTGGTTCAGGAAGCGAATAATTTCAATTAAAAAATTAAACAGAATGCGACGGCCGGGATTTGAACCCGGGTTACCAGATTGGCAATCTGATGTCCTAGACCAAACTGGACGACCGTCGCATTATATAAATCAATCACAGAATTTTACTATATTTAAATCAATATGAATATTGTTTATAAAAATTTCTCGATAACTAATAAAGGTCCAATAACAAAAATTATGAAATTTTTAAATTAATAATTTTTTAGCTATCTCAATCAACAGTTAAAGTAATAGTCGAAATTCCCCTTCTTTCGGTAACGACATTGTTGTCTTTAGTTTCTTCTACTACTACTGTAAATGAAATAATATCTCCTAAATTGCAATCTGAAGCATCAATAATTATATAATCATCCAAAAGGTCAACTTGCTTAAAGCTTTCTTCTGGAATACAGTAGGTGGCTTTATTGTTATTAGAATTGAAAAGTATAATGTTTTCCTTATCATATCTTCCTAAATGCATACTTCTATCATTTCTTGGTATTGCTTTAATATTGAATTTTATTTTTCCTATCTTGTGAAAGATATATTTTGTTGATTGATCCATCGATATTTTATAACTAAAAGGATATCCTGCTGTATTTTCAGCCATTTTGTTAATTCCATCATTCATAATAATATCGATTTTTTTAATATTGTTACCATAATTATGAATCCATTGATTAGTGCTGTGTATTATGGTATCTATGATGTTTTTTCTTCTTTGAGATTCTTCATTTTCAAGATTATATCTGTCAACCCAGTCTTTGTAATCCTTACTTATATCCATTATAAATTCGGAGCAGGTATTTTGATAATCTAAAATACTATTTGTCTTTTCTTCATAAATGTCCTCATTTATCATGACGCTCTCATTATTATTCATTGTCTTAAAGTATTATATTTTTAATGATCACAAAAATTCTACTTTTTTATATCGATTAAATTTGGTTTATATACTACAAGTACATTTTATTTCATATACGGCTCGTCTTTTAACCTATCAGCAACATCTCATATTGTAGATAAGTTGTGATACAGGATTCACCATAAGTAGAAGTCGAGGCTGAATTTTTGGACAATTTGGAACATTAGAACATCCAGTTATAGATTAACATGCAAATTTGAATTGGCAATAAATTATCAATACTTCAAAGGACTAAAAAACATATTTTAATCCATTGGCTTGATATTATTCATTTGATTTGTAATTTCTTTCACAATTATTAAATTAACCATTTTTTTTATTAGATTTATGACACTTAGTGGCAACGATATACCACAACTAGATGATTTTATTTTTACACAAATTCTGTCTGACCTTAAATCTAACTTTAGCATGAACCGACAAGCAATAATATCTTTACTAAACAAAAATATTCATCTTGCATTTAACACAATAAATGAAATTACTTCATTTGTTGGAAAAAGATACGGACTTGATCTGCAATTACATTTTCCAGATTCAAAAAATATTTTTGAGATTAATAACTATGGTACTGAAAATATAGGAGTAATTTATGATAAATTTAGAAAAAAGTTTCCAATTGATAGGACTCTTATAAAAGAAAAGATATTGGAAATTCTTGGAAATGTTACTGTCATAGATGCCTATATGTATGAAGGCAAGGAGGGAGTCCGTGTTATTCTAAATGATGGTAGGATTGAAATAATGCCTGGTTCCATTCATCTGTGGTGTAAAATAAATCCCGAAATAATCTCTTTGATGAATTGGTTTATTAAAGATATATTTTATGTTGAAAAAAATAAATAAAAAATTCTTGTTTGACTTTTATATTTATTTGACAAATAAGTCAAACTTTGATTGTTCTAAAAATGGGCCTGTGTCTACACCATTAACACTATTTACAGTAACTTCAACCTTAATAGGCCCAGTCGCATTGAATGTAACTGGTATGGTACCAATTCCATCGGGTGCGAATTGGTTATGTAAGTTTGTTATTAAGGTATTATTTTTGTTCGCAATTTCGAAGTCATATCCAACATTTGTTAGTGGAAATTGAGTATTGTCTGTAATACGGACAGTAAAATCTGTGGGTATGTCCTTTAAGATTATCTCCGGACTCCATTCCAATTTAATAAAAAAAGATCCCCTTTCAGTTCTTATAGTTACCGGTGGTTTGACAGTAAATTCTGTTTCGACAGGTATTGGTGGTTGTCCTACACCTGTAGCTTGTAAGATAAATTGAAACTGTGATGGGGGTGAACCAGTAGTAACATCTGAAAATGTAGATGCCATTATAGGATATGGGAATTCATTTAGTATCCATATTTTATTGTCCACACCTTTGTAGTAACTTATTAAGGTAGTTTTTACAGGGTCTGAGAAAGCCGGAACTTGTATCTCTTGAACTCCGGTAGGTTTAATTTCTGAACCTCCGATTGATGCTATTTTGCCCCACGAACCAGCACTTAAGGATTGTCCTGGTTTTGAAACATATGCCGAAAGCCACTGAAGGGCATTTTTATATGCATTTTTATATGGAGACATGTCCTTGGTTAGATTAGATGAACCCAGTGCAGTCAAATCCAATGTACTGAGAACCAACGTCCCGTTATACACGCGACCTTGATCTTTGACCCAAACTGGTGCTATCCAATTTCCATTAGAATCCTGTTCTTTGAAATAAATTAAAAGGTCAAATGGTCTTCCATCATTGGTTTCAAAATAGCTTACTTGGTATTTTACCCACATTCCTTGTTTTGCACCTTCACCTACATACCAATTATTATCCTCACCAAATGCTTCGCTTAATTGATACAACGATGTCAATCCGATGACAGAAATTAACACTAATACCAGAAATGAAACATCGACAGTCTTTTCACCTTTCAAGATTTCTTTAACATACATCATTTTACATAAATACTATGTATTTGATAAATGTTTGTAGACAAAATTTTAATTGTCCATTAGCCAATTCAAGTATAAAATAAAAACTTAATATATCAAATCAAAATATTTTCAATATAAGATGTGCAGTTGTGGTTCAATTCATTTCTATGATGTGTCTTTTAAATTGCAAGGAATGACTGTAGTACCTACTTGTAAAAATTGTGGAGAATCACTAAACGACGAACAGTTTTCAAAATTTGAAAAGGAGCTTATAAAACACTGGGGATTTGATGAAAAGGATTAATCTTTTAACTATATTACCTATCAGGCAGATTTATTAATAACTAACATCAAAAATATTTTGGTGTATTTAGATGACCAAGATGTATAATGTAACTATTGAAACAAATGGATTCGACCAACAAGAAGCTCAGGACTGGGTAACAGAACTAGCAAATGTTTATGCCGATATGGAGGTTACAAATGTATCAATTTCTGGAAATAAGATATCATTTAGTAGTGGACTTTCAGGAATGGAAGATACAGAACCAGGCGATATCAAGATGAAGGTTGAAGAATATCTAGCAATGAATGAACCATTTCATGCAAATAACATAACCGTACAATAGAAATTTACTATATTTTTTTATTTTCTATAAAAATTCGTCCTCTTTTAATAAAATTTTCATAAACATCTACACATATTTAAATAGAAGCAAATCCATGATATATATGCTATGACATGCAAAGGTATATGTATACGCCATAAAGCCCAAAAGCCAGTAGGCTCTGGTAGGTATGCAAGCGGCCAAAAACGCTGCCAAATATGTGAAATTTTCATCAAATGGGACGGACTATGGTGTCCGTGTTGTGGTTATCGTTTGAGGACCAAACCGCGTAATTTAAAATATAAAGCTAAATTGCGTGCACGAACTAAAAAAGGCGGAATCGCAGAACAAATCGAACAACCTGCAGTAATTGCTGTTTGATTGTTCCCAATCACATATTGATTTTGCCTAGAAAATTTGAACTATTTTGCATGTTTAATAGTTTTATGGTATTGATATCTAAAAAAATTGATTCATAGTTAAAACATTCTTGCCATAGTCAATTACTAATTTCATTAAAATCATAATTATTACATAAACATTTCGTTAAAATCATACAAACGTTATAATTGTAAGGGTATCTTAGAGGGGGGTGTTATTTTCTTATACAAAAGATTCATGCAAATCTTGTTCGTGATTAAACATATAAAAGAAGGAAAAAATCCGTAAAGCAAATACGAGAAGGTAACTCATATATATGTATACCAAAATCCACAACAACACAAGTGGTTAAAATGATCGGAATCTGGTCAAACCGATGATGGCATCTGAAATAAGAAGATCATGATAGTTTTTTATTCGCCATATTTTCTATCACTTAAATATCTGTATATCGTCTAATGATTCTTAACAACAAGATTAATATAAATAAATCTGATTACCTTGGTTTTGATATAGATAGCTCCGATGGTGTAGTTCGGTTAAGCATTTCGCCCTCTCAAGGCGACGATCCCGGGTTCAAATCCCGGTCGGAGCAATTAATTTCTGATCTCAATTTGACCATTGATATATTAACGACTTTACAATAAATCTTGTTTTTAATGAACAAAGAATACTAATGTTGATGGTGCCAAATCTGACTTTATCAGATCTCTTAAACTGCAATTTAATGAATCAATTAACTATGAAGATATAATAAAACAGACAAAAATAAAAACCGTTGACTTCGAGTATATAATGCTAGTGTCTTGTTCCTTTCAATAAATACGGTAAAGAAATGCTGGGCAGGTTCAAACACATTGTATCAAAAAATGTTTCTTCCTCTCTAATCTTGAACACAGATAACTCGTATCTCAAATGCGTATTGCTAGATTCCAAGATAATAGTAACTTGGAAAAAACCGAAGTAGGAGATCAAGGGGATGGTACATATTATTGAAAGAAGAAATCGATTATCAATCCAAATTTAAGTATATGTCGATATAGGTTAACTATTTTTTATCTGCATGATTCAGTAGTCCGGTTTTTCTTCATTTTATAGCACTAATGTGCTTATAATAGGGGGACTATCATAATCTTCATTTTCATGCAGATCAATTCATTTTAATTTAAAACATATAAAATTTTAACTTTGATGTGTTAACTATTTTCCAATTCCTTAAAAGTGGCTTGGTTGATCTTATAATAGATTACCTCTCCTCTTCTTTCTATTACCGCGATGATGCCCTCCTTTCCCATTTTTTCGATCTCTTTGATGTTTTTTGATAGGTCAGCAATGGGAAGTTCAACGCCTTCGTTGATACCAAATACAACATATTTTGCAGACTTTACATTATGCTCTCCTCTATCGTAGACGCGAAAATCAATCCCAAATCCAAATCCGTCTTTTACAACATAACCACGACTTCTAAGATCTCTGTATATTAAGAATCTTGAGAAAATATTTTTGTCCCATTTAAGAAGGATTTTTAAAAGGTCTGTAAATGATATCTCTTGATTATCTAGATCTTTAATAACTAGTTTTTTTATAAAAATGAGATATAATGCCTCATAATGATACAACTGAAAAACTTTTTTAAAACTCTCACCGTATCCTTTGGTTCTTAATTGGTCTCGATTTTTCTGATCTGTTACTTTTATTATCTTGTTTTTTTTATCAATCATAGCCTCAAAGACGATGTTTTCAAATTCAGTTTCTACAACATCAGGCTTTTTTTCTATAATATCGGTAGTTTTATCATGGGACATAACGATTAAATCAGAGAAAATAGTGCAATTTAAATATTAAATTTAATAGTTGTGAAAAAAATGAAGGGAGTTAATTATAGAGAGCCTAAAGGGATGCCATATGTTAGAAAGGAGTACATTGCTGGAAAACCACAAATAAAAATTGCCAAATTTGCATCGGGACAAGCCAATCAAGATTATGATTATAAATTAGAATTATTGGTTACGGAAAATATTCAGATTAGACATAATGCTCTTGAAGCCGCAAGACTTGCTGCTAACAAAAGGATGGCACAAGCTGGTGACAATAGCTTTTTTTCTATACTTCGCGTTTATCCGCATGTATTACTACGTGAAAATAAGATGATTGCTACTGCAGGAGCAGATCGTTTGCAGGAGGGTATGAGAAGAGCATTTGGTAAGGCTACTGGTCTTGCTGCCCGAGTAAAACCAGGACAGGTCATTCTAGAGGCACACGTAAGCAAAACAAATCTATCCCTTGCAAAGGAGGGATTCAAAGTAGCCTCATCAAAACTTGGTTGTCCTACCAATATAAGAATAAGCGAGTTTAAAAATTAATCATTCTTAATTTTAGTTAATTTCCTTCATTTTTTCAGTTATCTTTGCAGTTTTGCAAATATCTGCCTTATCCCCCAAACTTTTACAGATCAATGAAATAATTTTATCTGTTTCCTCTCTAATCATCTTACCAATCTCAGAATTATTCAATCCTATTTCCGTTCTTATTGTTAGATGGTCAAGGTTCTGAAGTAATTCTGGTTTGATTCCGCTTCCAAATCTCATATATTGTCCATCGATTAACAAAAATGGTATCATGTTATCTGGATTGTACACATCCAAAATATTTTGGTCGTCAATGCTTAGATCCTGAAGCGTTTCAAAATTTCTATCCGCAGTTTCACGTCCTATAAACTCGATTAGATCGCTTTTATAAATGGCACTTGCAAAACTAAATGTAGGTACATTTACATATTTTTCCTCTGCCGATGCACTTTTGTCCTCGACAAGATTACTCCACTGTCCAAAGTTTTTTAAGGCTTCTATGATCGCCCATCTTTGGGACGCACAATAGGGACAAAAACCAGCTCCTAAAAAAAAAACAAGTGATTTCTTATTTGGTAATTTCCATGGAATATTTGTAATATGCATAAACTTGCCAAAAACATTTTTTGGAATAAAATTTTCTGACATAGTTATTGATATTTTTTAGGAGTATTTAATCCTGTTCAAATAATCACAAAGTATTATACCCAATTCAAATTTTCGATGTATATCCATGATTAATGATATATCTCAAATGCCAGATGAATTTTATAATGGAAAAAAAGTTCTCGTCAGAGTCGATTTTAATGTTAATATACAAAATGGAAATATTGGTGAAGATTATCGAATTCGAATGACAATTCCAACTATTGAATATCTTACAGACAGATTGGCAAAAGTCATACTGATTTCTCATTTGGGAAGACCAAAAAATAGAGATATTTCATTTTCATTGGCTCCTGTAGCTAAACGCTTATCTGAGATTCTACATACAACAAATGTACGTTTTGTTGAAGATTGTGTGGGACCACAGGTAAAAAATATCGTTTCTGAGATGAAATCTACAGATGTATTACTCCTTGAAAATTTAAGATTTTATCATGATGAAGAATCCAATTCCACAGGCTTTTCTTCTGAACTTGCATCGCTTGCTGATGTATATGTTAATGATGGATTTAGTACATCTCACAGAAAGCATTCTTCTACATATGGTTCAGCAATGTTGTTTAACACTCGTCTAGCTGGATTTAATTTGAAAAAGGAAATTGAATACTTGACCATGATTAAAGAAAATCCAAAGAAACCTTTTGTACTTATAATTGGAGGAGTAAAGATAAAAGATAAAATTGGAGCACTAGAAAAACTTCTTCCAAAAGCTGACAAGGTATTAATAGGCGGTGCTGCAGCCTTCACATTTTTAAAAGCAAAAGGATTCAATGTAGGAAACTCTCCTGTAGATGAAGAACATTTGCCTTGGGTTACAAAATCAATTAGTAAATATGGTGACAAGATAGTACTTCCTGTAGACCATGTTGTCTCAAATTCAATACAAACCCATTCTATTCAAATCGTTTCACATGATATTCCTGATGGTATGACAGGCTATGATATTGGAAATGAGACAATCAATATTTATTCAAAGGAAATAAGTAAAAATGTTTCAGGAACTTTATTTTGGAATGGTCCAATGGGGTTTTTTGAAATAAGTAAATTTGCCAACGGAACAATCAACATTGCAAAAAGCATGGCTTTGGCCTACTGGAGAGGGTCTAACACATTGATTGGTGGAGGTGATACCTTAGAGGCCATGAAAAAAGCAGGGGTTTCAGAAAAGGAAGTAACTCATGTATCAACTGGAGGAGGAGCAACATTACGATTTTTGGCAGATGATGAATTACCTGGACTTAAAGTTCTTAACATAAAATGATTACCATCTCTTTTTTAATGATAAATAATTACGAATAATTTTTTGCAGCCAAAATATCATCCAGATTTTCAAGACATAATGTAAACGTATTCTTCCCACGGTTTGTCAACCAAACAGCAAATTCATCAGTACTAAAGATACGTTGTTCATGGAACGAGATAGGAAGAAATCCACCATATGTTAGGATCTGAACTATCACAAATTTTTCTGAAATTGAGGCTATTTCTTCTTCTATGCAATCTCCTTTTTCCTCTATAGTTCTCTTGTAAATTACTATCGGCAAGTTTATTTTATTACTGGTCAAAACAACCTTGTTTAATTTTTCTTTGAATTTTTCAAGAACCCATCCGTCTAGTGTTATCTGTTCTCTGTTTGTCTTTAGTTTCCTATTAGTTCTTGCCAATTATCTAGCTTTTCAAAAAAAAAAGATAAAAAATTGCATGTCAAAAATTATTTATAAAATGCTATGAAAATTTAAACAACTAAAATAAATTTTCGTATATTGATAAATAATCTTCCCTATAAGAGTTTTAGACCTTTTGTAACTTGGTCAATTAATTCTGCTGGAGCAGGACCGATTGCAATACACGTCCACGTTCCATGAGGAATTTGTGTGAGTCCACTATCTACAACTTTGGAAACTGGAAGGTGAAAAGAAAAGGCAAGTTTTGTTATTTCCAACAGTTCACTCTGATTTGAAACTTTTAGAACTATTTTTGCTTGTCCACTATTTATCCAATTGGAAAACCATGCTCTGTTATGCTTTTTTATTTCTTCACAGGAAATTACCGCTGCATGTGCAACCTGTGCTGCTATCTTGCCTACACCCATTCCTAAGTCCTTCCTAACAATAAAAGCCTGTTTATAGTCTGACAACGGATTGATAATAATTAAATTATAATCCTTAAAATATATTGGTATATCAAATTGCAAGATTACGATGTAATTGTTGCCGGAGGTAGTGTTTCTGGCCTTTTTGCAGCTAGAGAAATTGCACTATCTGGTTTTAAAGTCTGTGTTTTAGAAGAGGATCATGAGATAGGTACTCCTGAGCATTGTGGAGGAGTTATAAGTATGACTGGATTAAACGAGCTTAGAATTTTACCATCTATAAAATCGACATTTAGTTATATTGAAGATGCTGAGATCTCATCTTTAAACAACAGTTTTACAGTATCAGCTAAAAAACAAAAAGTTCTAGTTATCGATAGAAGAGAATTTGATAAACAAATTGCATATCAAGCACAGAAAAATGGAGCCGATATTAGAACAATGAACAGAGTGGTTTCAATTAATACAAATAAAAATTTACCACAAAAAGTAAGTCAGAACGCAGATAATGACAACAAATCTAATTTTATTATAAAAACAAACGAGGGGATCTTTACCTCAAAATTTTTCATCGATGCACGCGGAATTTCTTCGTTAATCCAAAAAAATCGAAAGGGGGTAATGTCTTCTGCACAATACGAGGTATATTCAAAAGACTTTGAATCTAATAAAATAAGCATAAAATTTGACTCTATACGATATCCTGGATTTTTTGCATGGATCATTCCAATGGGACAAGGGAAGGCCAAAGTTGGAGTTGCTGGACATTTAATTAATACAGTTCCTGCTATCAAGGGATATCTTGATGAACTATGTATCTCATACTCTATTATTAGAAAGATTTTCGCGCCAGTATGGATAGGAGGTCCAATACCAAAATTTATCATCAATAATAATTACATCATAGTTGGTGATGCAGCGGGTCAAACTAAACCAACAACAGCTGGAGGTATCTTTTCGTGTGGAATGGGAGGGATTTTTGCAGGAAGCTCAATTTCGCAGTATCTAAATGGAAATAAAGAAAAACTGTTTGATTATGAAAAAAACTGGTTTTCAAAATTTGGATCCGAATTTGAAAAGATGCTAATTTTTCGTAAGTTAATAGAACGTCTCGACAATAAAGCTATGGATAAAATTTTTGATACGATATCAAAATCCAATATAGAAGATATATCTAATACTACTGATTTTGATTTTCATTCTAGTGCAATATCAAAAATCTTGGGAATAAAAGGGACTGCAAAGATACTTAACGCAATAGTTGGAAATGAATTCCGAAGAATCTTTTAATACTTTTATAAAAAAAAGATATAAATTCGGTTAGAATTTTCACCATATTTAGTATAAGAATGTCAAAACCATTACAATTACCAGTTTGTAGTTCATGTAACCGGCCAATAATGCCTAATGACGAATGTGTAAAATATTATTGCCCAAATTGCGGATTTGTTTTATTATGGCGTTGTGAGAGCTGTAGGGAATTCTCTAGATTCTATAAATGTGTTGGATGCGGTTTCGAGGGTCCATAAAATGACGAGACTTGTAGCTAGAATCAAAATTCTTCCATCTGATGCAGAACAAAACCTTGATATTGTTATTGAAGAAATATCAAAAAATTTACCTGAAGGAATGCAATTAAAAGGATTTGTAAAAGAACCATTGGCATTTGGCCTTTTTTGCATAATAGGCGACTTTATACTTGAAGATTCAGAAGGACAGATGGACCAGTTAGAAGATTCTATCAAATCACATAGTGGAGTTGGCGAAATAGAAGTTATTAATGTAAGCCGCGAATCAGTCAAAATGAAATAGGATTGAAAGCACATTCAAATAATAATTTAAAATGAAATTAGGTATATATAAAAAATATCTTTAATATCAATACTATATAAAAATGAAGTATCCTCTACGAAATTTAATATATGAACGTGTCAAACAACTTGGACAAATAAATGATACAGATCTTCTCTCTTCATTACTAAAAGACGGTATCTCACTTAGTATGATGGATCTTAATAAAGTACTTTTAGATTTAGAAATTTACGGTCTATTACGCGTTTCATGGATAACAAAAGAAAAACGTCGCATCGAACCAATATCTACTGCTCAATAAAGTCTTTATAATCGAAAATAAAAAAGTGCATCTATCGCGATTGCAACAAAAATTATTACTAGATAAGGTGCCGTTACTTTGTAAGCCTTCCATGCAAATTCTGGTGTAGGATTTTTGGTAAGCTTGTAATGATAAAATAACATCAATGTTCCTGAAATGGCTGCAACAACAACATATACCAATCCTAAACCAAAAAAATACAATAATAAAGAATAAGGTAACAAAATTGAAGTATTAATAAAAATATATTTTGATGTCTTTTCATTTCCAATCATTACTGGAAGCATTGGAACTTTAACGGCTTCGTATTCTTCTCGCGTTTTTATTGCTAGGCACCAAAAGTGTGGAGGAGTCCACATAAAAACTATCCAACCTATGAGAAAACCCAAGACATCAATACCACCGGTGGTTGCTGCCCATCCTGCCATTGATGCTGCACTTCCAGCAAATCCTCCAATAACAATATTTGAAGAATTTGAACGTTTTAACCACGAAGTATATATGACTACATAAAAAAATATTCCAATTGCTATCATCAAAGTAGAAATAGGGTTTAATGTAAACCACGATATGACCACGGAAATTACCGATAAAGATAATCCATAAATTAACACATTTTTAGCAGACAATCTTCCTGCAGGAATAGGTCTCTTAGAAGTTCTTTCCATTATTTTGTCAATATCTCTATCATAATAATGATTTAGTGCACTCGAGCCCATAGATGCTATTGCACCTGCAAGTACTAGAAACAACAATTTTCCAATATCAATATCCCATGCCACGGTGGGGGTCGAATCAAAACGAGTAGCTGCTAAAAAAGACGTGACCGCAGTAATAACAAGGACTACTACTATCCTTGGTTTAGAAACTTCAATGTAATCTCCTAACAATGACACCCCATTAAACCTCCATTGTCAATTTTTCATAGTCCTGAATTTAACTTATTCGGATTTTCATAGGATTGCAATTGATTTTATGAAAAGATTAAATTATACAAATTTTCCAAGAGTAACATCGTTAAAAATGTCTGATTGGGATTTACTCACACCTGGAATAGGTCTAAGTGCTATTGGAGCTATAGGTGTGGGAATTTCATTATCTGGTTTAGCAAAAACATTTGTTGACGGAATGCATGCATTAACCTTTTTAACACTTACACTCGGTCTAATTTTCCTAGTAGCAGGTCTTTTTAAAGATGGATTTCCTACTTCAAAAAAATCAAAATTTGCTTCGGCTGTCAGTCTAACAATATTAGTCGCATGTGGGCTCCTAGGAGCTATTTCGGTTAGTGGTCTGGCATCAACCATTTTTGCGTATATCTTTATCATGGCATTGATATCCATACCTGCAACAGCAATAGTTATTGCATCTTACAGGAATTATCCAAAAATGAAAATATTGTATGGTATTTTTCTCGGAGTAATAATAATAGGCGTTGGAATCATCTATTCTCTTCATAATATTACACAACCAACAGATGCATCATTACAGTCATCTGAAAAAGAATCGATTACAAAAACTGAAACATCTTCGGCACCAACAGCAGATGTATCAAATTACGCCAAGGTTGACATTCTTGCTGGTTCCTCCGCCCAGGGAAACCAAGCGTATTCCCCACCAGTTTTACAAATTAAATCAGAATCGGGGATCACGTGGCACAATTTGGATAATGTTCCTCATACCGTCACTAGCTTAAAAGACGATGGTAAAACCTTTGATTCACAATTAATCATGAAAGAAAAAACCTTCTCATTGGATATTTCAAAATTTCAAAAAGGCATCTATGATTATTTCTGTACTATCCATCCATATATGAAAGGAAGTTTTAATATTAACTAGAAACATTTTTTTCAATCTTTACGTCATAATAAAATAGTATTGAAAGGTACAAAACTAATAATTATTCCATCAATTATACAAAATGAACTAGTTAAATTAGCCAAAAACTCATTACCATACGAATCGTGCGGATTATTGTTTGGTTCAGTATTAAATAATAAAATAATGGTTACTTTTGTTGAGCAGATGAAAAATATTAAAAAATCGTCTACCGAATTTAGTATTGATACGGATGAACTATTTCAAAAATATAGAACTCTCGTTGATAATAAATTCGACATAGTGGGAATATTTCACTCTCATCCAGGGCACCCAGTTCCATCAAATACTGACTTGCTTTACATGGAAATAAATCCAATTATCTGGGTCATTTATTCTACAACAGTTAACAAACTACGAGCTTTTTTGTTTGACTATTCATTGTCGGAATTTACAATAAAAAATGAATAATCTCCATAACTACGATAATGTCCTGCCAAATTTCAACGCTGTTTTTATGGATTTAGTCTATCTGGGTCTCTTGGGTACAAAACCACATCCCTTATATTTTCAGAACCTGTCAAAACCATCATTAGTCTGTCAAATCCTAGACCACAACCTGAGTGAGGCGGCATTCCCCAATTAAATGACTTTAAGTGTTCAGCGAATTTAATTGGATTTAATCCCTGTTCTTCCAACCTTTTTTTTAACTTTTCTGGATCATGCTGCCTTCTTCCTCCTGAAACTAACTCAAGAAATCCGTACTGCAAGTCAAATGATTCTGATAAATGTTTGTTTTCTTCCTTTTCATGAATATAAAATGGCTTGAGCTTTAATGGCCAATCTGTAATAAAAAAAAATTCTTGATGGTTTTTTCCAATTTTTCTCAAATCTAGGTCAGTAAGGTCGTCCTCATCTTCTTTTTGTTCTCCAGATTGTTTTAATTCATCAATACAATCTTGATATCTTATTCTTTTAAACGGATTATCGAAGTTAATTTCGGTCATCTCCTTTCGCTTTTGATCACTCATATTACATTGGAAAAAATATGGTGAATTAATAACTACTCTTATAACATTTTTTACTACCGTTTCTATTATTTCCATAATATCTTCGTAATCCATATAAGCGGCTTCGATATCCACACTTAAAAATTCTGTAAGATGCCGAATTGTATTTGAATTTTCAGCCCTGTAATATTGAGCGATTTCATAGATTCTATCCAGACCCAAAGTTAATTGTTCTTTGTATAATTGAGGGCTTTGAGCAAGATACGCTTTTCTATTAAAATATTGACATTCAAATAAATTTGCACCTCCCTCACTTGCAGTTCCGATTATTTTTGGTGAATTTATTTCAATAAATTTTTTAGACTTTAAAGTCTCACGAATTGTATCCAAACCTATGGATCTTAAATGAAATATTGCAGCTACACTTGGATTTCTTAGATCAAGGGATCTTGCATCAAGACGTTTATCACTGGCAGATTCTACCCGTCCAGTTGGGTCAATAGGGAGTGGATGAATTGCTTTAGCTACAGTTTCTACTTTTTTTAGATGTATTTCCACAGAGAAATTCTTGGCTCTGCTTTTTTGAACTAGCCCATCGATTACTATTGAACTCTGCCTGGGAATATCATTTAGTAAAAAAATATCTTTTTTGTTTACCACTACTTGTATCGTTCCAGTTACATCACGCAATATAATAAATCCAAGATTTCCAATATCACGTATATCTTCAATCCATCCTGCTATCCTTATATTAGTCCCTATTAGAGATTCATTTACTTGATTAGCATAATGTGTTCTATGAATTTCTTCTTTCATATATATCAGCTACTTTACCATGTTATCCCCAAATTCAATAATAACTTCGATATTTTTTAATTTCTTTGCTACATCTTGAATTTTTTTAACATGAACATCTAATTTACTGGGATTTAATATAATGATCTTTGTTAGTTTATTTCCGTCTGGTAACCAAATCATATTCATTAAAGAGATCTTTATTGGAAAAAGTATATTCTCTAAAAATCTCTTATCTGAAGCTCCAGATTCTACAAACCATACTTTGTTATCAAATTCTTTTTTTATTAACTCCAATATTTTTTGGTTAGATCTTATAATCATAATATCCGAGTTTTTCATTATAAGAATTGATTCCCCATCAATATTATGTGCAGCAACTAATGTAAACTTATCAATATCTTGGTTTTCCTGAGCTAATTTTGCCATTTTTATAGATGCTTGAACATCTCCTTCTGTTATATGACCTAGCTTCAATCTAGATTCGCACTTATTACATAAAATTCCAGTTTTAGCGTCAAAATTACAAATTGGCGTTTTCATTATAATAAAACAATAAATTTGATTTCTTGCTGGAATATTAGTATTTTCATACTTTTATTCAGGTTTTGTTAAAAATAATAAAAAAATAAACTCTTATGTAGTAAAAGATATTCAAATTTATATAATTGCAAGGCTTTTTTATACTTGAACCTATCTGACCAAAACAAAATTATCTATGAATGATGTCTCCATATCGTATTCTGGAAAAGATGAACCAGAAAAATATGCAGTTGAAAATGCATTTTTTACATTATGTGAAGGAGAAGCATTAGGATTAGTGGGGGAATCTGGGTCAGGTAAAAGTACACTTGGTAATGCTATCATACGTAGCCTGGAGCCTCCTGGAAGAATAACCGCTGGGAATATATTTCTAGATGACCAAGATATAACTGCAATTTCTGACGAGGATTTTAATCAAAATGTAAGGTGGAAAAAAATCGCAATGGTATTTCAGGGAGCTATGAATTCACTAGACCCGGTGTTTTCCATTGAGGATCAATTCAAGGAAATATTTACTCAACATCTCAAAAAAAAAAATTATGATAGACAATTAATAGAAAATTCTCTTAGAGAGGTTAATTTGGATATATCTATTCTTAAACAGTATCCACACGAACTTAGCGGAGGGATGAAACAAAGAGTGATAATCGCGATGGCATTGATATTAAATCCAAAAATACTAATAGCAGATGAACCTACAACAGCTTTAGATGTATTAATTCAAGCACAAATTATCAATCTTTTAAAAAAATTGAAAATCGAAGAAAAAAAAACTATACTCTTAATAACACATGATTTTGGTATAGTATCCGAATTGGCTGATTGGATTGCAGTAATGTATGCTGGACAAATCGTAGAACTCAATTATCTTGATGAGATCTATTTCAATCCAAGACATCCTTATACTCAAATGCTGATTTCAAATACACCTAAATTCGGTTCTACTTTTAAAGAAAACAAGCAATTATCAATAACTTCCATAGATTCAGAAATTCCAAAATTAGGTTGTCCATATTACGGTAAATGCCAATTTGCAAAGGAAATTTGCAAACAAAATCCACCGTTAACTAAAATTAACAATGGTTATGTAAAGTGTTGGTTATACGAAAAGTAATTTTTTTATGAACGTATATTATTGGTATTTGTGAAGTTGCTTTTCCATCTGTTGCTTGGCTTTTTCCATTAAATCTCTTTCATGGTTTTTTATCAAATGATCATTAGCACAATTGTCATGAAGAATATCTATTTCGCAAAATTCACATGAAGTAACAAAATCTAGATTTCCAAATTCTTTGTTACAATATTGACATGTTTCAAGATTCAGATCTTCTGTATTTAAGGGTTTTAACCATCGATCTCTCCAAAGTACAAATTTCATCTTGATTATTTGTTATTTAATTTATAAAAATCTTCTTTAATTCGACATGTTAAAATAATATTTTATTGACTAGCATACATGATTACCTATGAAACACCCTCATTGACCGTTGATAATATCATTAGAAAAAATTCAAAAATTCTCTTAATTAAAAGATTAAAAAAACCGTTTTTGGATTACTATGCACTGCCTGGCGGATTCGTTGATTACGGTGAATCTGTTGAAAATGCAGTAAAAAGGGAGACACTTGAAGAAACATCCTTGGAGATAGTACCATTAGATATATTAGGAGTTTATTCACACCCTTCGCGTGACCCTAGACGACATACAATATCCATAGTTTTCATGAGTAAAATATTAGATGGTATTCCTAAAGCAAGCGATGATGCCAAAGATATAAAATGGATAAATATTCAAGATTTAAATAAAATAAAAATTGCATTCGATCATGGGATAATACTTTCAGACTACCTAAAATATCTGATAAATCATGAAACATTTTGGTCATCCAAATACAGATGATGAAATCAAGATATTTTGGATTCACGATTTGTTTGTGGTTATGAAATAAATTTGACTTTTTTTTATAATTATGAGTGCTAAAAATTAGATCTTTTAATTTTTTATATGTTGTTTTTTCATTTTTATTATTGTCTTTATTTATAAAGCTGGATCTTATCGTAAATTTTGATAATTTCATTACCATTTCTTTAGATGGATTGTTAACAAAAACATCGTTGACTACAAATGTGATACTAGCAATAACTTCAATGGGAGACGTAGTTACTCTTGTAATATTAGCAATTATTTTGACTATTATCCGAAAGACAAGAAAATTAGGAATGATTTTTTTAATATCCATAGTAATTCTCTCAATTACCCTCATGTACCTCAAACCAATAATAGGAAGGGAATCTCCGTCATCAATTTTTCCACAAGATTTTATTCTACCTGAAAATTATACCATAGAAAAAGATAGTATGATGCCCATTTCGCAACCTTATTCATTTCCATCAAATCATATGGCTAGAGCTACGTCTTTTGCTTTTTTGCTTTTTTATTTGTTATCAGATAAAACTAGGTTTGTAGGTTTAATTTGGTTATTTCCAATACTGATAGGATTTTCTAGAATTTATTTACATCAACACTATTTTACAGATATTCTAGGAGGTTTTCTATATGGCTTTATCATAACATTAATTCTAAGTAAATTAATGAAACTTTATGAACCTTTTACATTGTCACGTTTCAAACAACCATCATCGGGGTAAGAACCCTTCATGATTCAAGATGAATTTTTCACGGTATAGTTTTCAGCCTTACATTATCATTTTTATAGTGATATTTGTTAAAAATGCGTTTCTTTGGCGGTTTCTATGACTTGTTCAATTGTATTTTTTAAAGGTAAATTTAACATCTAGTAATTCGGAGATTTTGTATCCATCATACAAATATTTTTGTTTGATTTCTTTGTGATAGTTGCAACTTATTAAAGCAATACCGTATTATAGTTTTATTGTGTTGATTGAGAACATTGTATATTGAATTTGCCAAAATGAAAAGGAACAGACATCATTTATCGAACAGAGGTAAGTCCCAGAACTTATGAGCAGGAAAGGAATCTGTGGGGAAGCTTGAATTTCACGCAAGTACGACAAAAAATCATAGACAATAATACATTACAGTATAGGTGAACTTTTGTTGATTTGCTTATTTGTTTATTTTGTTAGTTCCAAGAATATATGTTAATTTTCCCAAATCTATATCTTGAATAATTTTTTATTGCTGCATTTTTCTAATTTATTAGTCTATAACAATTCAGTCACAACCTATATGCTGTTATCTATTTTTTCAGGGATTCAAAAACCTGTGGATGTAGTAATAACCATCCAAATTGTTTATCATTATGAATGTATTTGATTTCTCTCAATTGTATATCCATTTTTTTTCTTTTCAATACTAAAGAAAACTCTGATTGAATTGCTATTCCTATCCGTCTTGTCTTGTTTAAATTTTTTTCATCTCGTGGAAGTATTATTCTTGAACTGAAATTGTCTTTCTCATAATTATTAATATATAAATCAATCAGTCTGGATACTGTTTTTTTTATATCTTTAAAATCGAAAACTTCTATGGTTGCTAGAACAGGCAAGTTAATATAAAAATCTACATTGCTCATTTTTAATTTGATTGTTCATATTCTCGCTATTATAAAACATAAAAAAATGATATCTCGTTAATACAACTTTGATTCTGATTCGATTTTTTCTGCAGTACCTGGTTCTTTATCAGAATAATATTTTATCATGCCCATTTTTAAAACTTTTAAAGACAACAACGCACATTTTATCCTGGTTGGACCCAAATTGGTCAATCCGATATTTTCTAGAATGTCTTCCTTGGATATTTCTTTTGCCTTTGTTAAGGGCTTGTTTATTACCATCTCTGTCAACATTGAAGCACTAGCAAGGCATATTGCACAACCCTTTCCATCAAATTTGATATCTTTGACATTGTCATTGTCTACTTTAAGGAATAAGTCTATCTCGTCTCCACATAAAGGATTGCTATCATGTATGGTTACATCAGGATTTTCGATTTTTCCCTTATTTCTAGGATTACGATAATGGTCTAGTATTATTTCTCGATAAATATCATCGCTCAAATTCTAAATAACCTCTTTGCTTCTTCCACTGCTTCAAGAAATATATTTATTTCTTCCTTGGTGTTGTAAATATAAAAACTAACTCTAGAGGTAGCGGCTACTCCCATTTTTTCCATCAATACTTGCGCACAATGATGTCCGGACCTAATTGCAATACCATGATCATTTAGTATTGTAGCCAGGTCGTGAGGATGGATATCGCCGATATTAAATGAAATTACACCACCTCTCTCGGTTGGATTCGTGGGACCATAGATAGTAATTCCTTTAATCTCTAACATGCGTTTCATTGCATAGTCACATAATTGTATTTCATGTTCCCTAATTTTTTCCATTCCTATTTTATTTAGGTAATCTATTGCCGATCCAAATCCTATAACATCTGCTATGTTAGGAGTTCCTCCCTCAAATTTATATGGCAAATCATTATAAATGGTTTTATACTTGTGAACCTCTTTTATCATGTCTCCACCACCTATAAAAGGAGGCATTTTTTCGAGTATATCATTTCTAACATATAAAACTCCTACTCCTGTAGGACCAAGCATTTTGTGTGCAGAAAATACCATGAATTCACAATTTAGTTTTTTTACATCCACAGACATATGTGGCACGGACTGAGCACCATCAACTAGTACTGGAATGTTTTTTTGATGAGCCATTTTTATAATTTTTTCCATGGGAAGAATACTTCCAAGAACATTTGACATTTGGCTTAATGATATTAATTTCACATTCCTGCTATCAATTATTCTCTCTAATTCATTTAAACTAATATTTCCTTCCTCATTTACAGTCAAATATTCCAAATTTGCTGACTTTTCGTCACATAAAATCTGCCATGGAACTATATTGCTATGATGTTCTAACTCACTTATAATTATAGTATCATTTTTTTTGATATTTTCTCGTCCCCAGGCATATGAGACAAGATTAAGTGCTTCTGTGGCATTTCTTGTAAAAATAATTTCATGAGAAAATTGAGCGTTAACAAAATCCTTAATTTTATTCCTTGTTTTTTCAAATGCAAAAGTTGCCTCTTCGGCTAATTGGTGCACAGCGCGATGAATATTGGAATTATAATTCAGATAATAGTCGCTTATGGAATTTATTACCGAGAGAGGTTTTTGTGTTGTGGCAGCATTATCTAAATAAACCAATGGTTTACCATTAATTTTTCGTTGCAAGATGGGAAAGTCCTCTCTGACATTATAAACATCAAGTGCAGTTTTTTGCATTTACTATAATTTCCATAAATTCATATATAAATTGTATATTTTAACATTCAATAAAGTCTATTTCGTTGCCCATTGATTGAAAATGCCGGAGGCGGGATTCGAGCCCGCGACCTTTCGATTATGAGTCGAACGCTCTAACCAAGCTGAGCCACTCCGGCATAGCTCAGCAGCGTCCAAGCATCTTAATTTTTTATTATATATATTCTATTAGTAATCTGCAATATCCTATAAGGAATGATTACATGTTAATTAGAAATCCTGCTTAATCCTTCATATCTGGAAATACCCTTTGGTATTTGTTGACTCTACCCATTTGAATTTTCTCTGTAATGTGGCAGTATACATCTTTTTCCAATCTATATTCATATAATCTAACCACGACTTCATAACTCGAGGGTCGATGTAGTTCCTAAGGGATGTTCCAAGATTGTAATCTCTTGTCTCTTTTTGTAATTTTAATTGAAATATCATTTTCTCCAATTTTTCATGTAATTTTTTTTTTTGAATTTCCGTTTTCCATTGTTTATTTGTAATACTCATATTTATTTTCTCAATCGTTTCTTCCTTCTTTCTTATTCCTGCTTCAAATCTTTCAAGTGTTTTCTTGCTTGCAGGATTTTTTGGATCAATTCCCTTTTTGTGATTGCAGGTTATTGCAGCTTTTAAATTTGCTATCTTTGCTACATATAATTTTGTCCATTCTGAAGAATCTTTATTGATTTTTAATGTAGGGTCAATAAGAGATTCTTTCACAATATTTGTTGCTATATATGTTCTAAAGACTTTAGCTGTTAATCCTGGAACATTACGAGGATCTATACTTCTAAGAAAACTATTGATTTTTGATGAATTAATACTATCAAATATTTGATCAGATTGTTTTTTACCTTTCATAAACTCTTTTATATTATTATAAAATATGTTATCTTCTTCTGTATTTATTTTAAATTGTTTTTGCCAAGGGACACTATCCTTTCCAAGAAAATTAAATTCTATCAATTTATGACCATCAACAGTAGGGAATTTAATATGTTCGATTCTCAAGGTTGTAGCTCCGACCGTATCTGCCTCATCAGGGTCTTTTTCATCACCTACCCTCATTGCAAGTTTCAAAATAAGGTAGCATACCGTTGCAATTTTCCTTTGATTAATATCCTTTGTTGTCTTCATCCGTCTTAGAATCTCTTTTTCAACCTTTCCGATGTGCTTTTCAAGATTTTTTGCTTTATCATATTTTTCTTTGTCCTTGTTTTGTCTAAGCAAAGCAGAATCATGGAGCCATACGTATTTTCTTTTGTCTGTCAATTTTTCGTTCCATGTTGCAAGCCAAGTAGATGTATGATCATGTACTATTTTTGACCAAGCTCCTTCCGGGACAGGAGCTGTATCTCCAAGATTTAAAATAACATCATTTTCATTTATACGTGGTTTCCACCTTCCACGTAAAGGATGCAAACCCCTTCCCATAAAAAGTCCAGGTGGTTCGACCAACCAATTTGCAACCTCGACTTCCACTCCATCCACTAAAGCAATACCGTATATTTTTTTAAGTCTTTCCTTTTCTTGTTTTTTTTCTAATTGAATTTTTTTCCGTTCTTCTTTTGACAAATTTCTAAATCTTTCCTTTTCCTTTATTTTTTGAGACTGTTCTTCATCTACTAATTTGTAAATATCACTGAAATCAATTTCTGTGATATTTTGAATATCATGAAATTCTTTTGGAAATATACTTTTTAAATCACTTAAAAAATTAGATTGAAAAACGGAATCATTTACATAATGTGTATTTTTCTTTTTTGCCCATGCATAAATTAATTCCTCCTGTTCCTGGTTTAGAAACAGTTCTTGACCATTGATTAGTACCTTCAATCCTTTAGCATGATATTTTGGAGGAAAAGCAACACCATTGTGTTGTAAACTTTTCCATTTCCACTTTTTAATATTATTGTCATTATTATTTTCCACATTTTCATTATGCATTAATTATTGTAATTTTCAACCATTGACTCTTCTTAAATGTTATCGTTATGTTGCTTGATTAAAAACTTTGAAATTCACATTGGTTTTATTTTATTTGGTTATTAGATAAATCCTTAAATCTAAACTGGTCTAATTTTATAAGTTCATCGTAAGACCCAAATATATTATGATCCAGATTATCCAACAAACTCATACTGTCTTCATCTGCTTTTTCATTTATTAATTTATATGTAGAAGTCCTTTGCATAGGTATCCTTCCAATTGATTTGATTAAATTGTTTATTTCATTTGGTTTCATTATTTGTCCATAATGAGCTCCCGCGGAAGTTGAAATGCTTTCATTCATAAGTGTACCCCCTAGATCATTTGCCCCAGCACATAAAAGAAATTGTGACATTCTTGGACCTTCTTTTACCCATGATACTTGTATATTGTTTATTAAATTATTTAACATCAACCGTGAAACAGCATGTATTTTAACAACTTCAGAACCAGTAGGTCCAGGTCTGATATTTTTTACCGATTTTTCAATGTACATAGGAGCTTCTAGATGCACAAAACTCAGCGGGACAAATTCTGTAAATCCATTTGTCTCTTTTTGAATAGTTCTAATCAAGTCAATATGTTTTGCTATGTGTTCATTTGTTTCTATGTGTCCAAACATTATAGTTGATGTAGTAGGAATTTTTAATCTGTGTGCAGTTTTTATTACTTCTATCCATTGGTCCACTCTGATTCTACCAGGTGAAATTATATCTCTTAGTTCTTGGTCTAATATTTCAGCAGAAGTACCAGGAAGACTTCCTATTCCTGCTTCCTTTAACATTATAAGGTATTCTTCAATAGAAATTCCCGATCTAATTGATCCGTATAATACTTCTTCGGGAGAAAACGCATGAATATGTATATCCGGCATCTCTTTTTTTATTTTCTTGCAAAGATCTACATACAAAAATCCATCCATTTTTGGTGGTAATCCAGCCTGAATACATACCTCAGTTGCTCCATAATTTTTTGCCTCTTGTGTCCTTCTTACTATTTCTTCTAGAGGAAGCAGATAGCCTTCGTCTTGTTTAAAATCACGGCTAAATGCACAGAATCCACATCCTTTGATGCAAACATTGGTGAAATTGATGTTTCTATTAATGACATATGTTACGATGTCACCAACTTTTTTGTATCTGATGTAATCTGCAACAGCCGCCAATAAATTTAATTCGGTACTTTTTTTGATTTCTAAAAGCTCTATGCTTTCTTTAACAGATATTTCTTTGTCTTGTAATGCATCATCCAAAATTGAGACAATAACCGGATCTGTATCTTTAAAAATTCTCTCAAAATTCAAACCAAATACTCCTGTTTAACTAATCCGTCATTGTCAATCAAATCTAGTACATGTGGTTCAATTTCTTTTTGTAAAAAATCATTACTAATAAATTCAGGATATATAGGTAATCTTGCCCGAAGTGCAAATCCTTTTTTGTTGGTTATATTTTCTATTTCTAAAATCTTTGGCCATGCATGTTCTGGATTCACATGGTCGATGGTAACTGGTGAAATTCCTCCCCAATCATTAATTCCTGCATCCAGATAGTTTCCATAAAGAGTCGGAGTCAAATTAGGTGGAACTTGGATATTAATTTCCGGTAATATAATTCTCGACATTGCAACAACTTTCAAGAAAAACTCATGAGTGGGTGGTATATAATCCTCCATTTTCGTATTAATTTTTGGCGTAAAATTTTGAATAATTACCTCTTGGATATGACCATATTTTTGATTCAGTTTTTTTATAGTCAATAAAGATTCTATTATTTCCTCCAAAGTTTCACCTATTCCTATTAATAATCCTGTAGTTAAGGGAATTTTTAATTCTCCTGCATTTTCAATTGTTCTAATTCTCAATTTGGGATGTTTGCTTGGTGCATTTTCGTGGGCCATCCCTGTATTTAACAATCTTTCACTTCCTGATTCTAACATCAATCCAAGACTGACGTTAGTTTCTTTTAATAAACTCATTTCTTTTTTGGTCATGTTACCAATGTTGGAATGAGGGAGCAATCCCGTCTTTTTTAACACCTGCTCAGATACGGCACTTATATATTCTGCAGTTGTAGCATATCCATATTTTTTTAACCATGTTCTTGCTTCTTCGTACCTTGCTTCTGGTCTTTCTCCTGCAACAAATAGAGCCTCAGTACATCTAAATTTCCTACCTTTTTCTGCGATATCCAGAATCTGTTGCGGCGACAATAGGGACCTTTCGATATCTTTGGGTTCTTTTCGATAGGTACAATAAGAACAGATATCTTTGCACAGGTTAATTATATTAATAAAAACCTTCCTTGAATATGTAATTACTTTTTCAGACTTGTATATTTTTTTTAATAAAAAAGCAATTTTAATTAAATCTTCTGTATTTGAACTATTAAACAAATGATAATACTCGCTACACTTCAAATCATTTTCTTCGAGAATGTTTATTTTTTGGCTTGATAGTTCACTTATTTTATTATAATTTATTTCTGTATTAGCATTTGAGATCATAGATCAATTTTACATTTGTAATTGTGAATATATAATAATATTTAATTTATCTTTTAAAAAAGTAATACTGATATATCAATAAATTCAATTAGGATTAAATGACAGATTCTGACCTACCAATTGATCCTTCTATAAAATTTGTAGTACCGATTAAAACATTAGAAAAACCACTTAAGTTATCTGAATATGCAAAAACAGAACTAAAAAGTATTGGTATGATGGATGAGAAAGGGAAGTTAAAACTAAAGGGTGTCAGTCCAAAAATGTTGAAAAGGATGAAGTTGGAATCGATAGACTGTCCGGTATTCAAAAGTGAAATTGCATTTATACAGTGTTATGTATGTAAGAATTTTTATAGTAGAATTACTGGAAATGTGAATTGTAAAGGAGAACCATTGCAAGTAAATTCTTAAAAAAATAACATTTAAACTAAATTAATTTACATGTTTCGACATTGAATAAAAATAAAGATATCAAAGATATCGGAATAACTGTTAAAAAAAACAACGATTTTAGTGAATGGTATACTCAAATAATATTAAAGGCTCAATTAGCTGATTATTCGCCAGTAAAAGGATTCATTGTTCTTCGTCCATATGGTTACAGAATTTGGGAATTGTTGCGGGAGCAATTGGACAAACAACTAAAGGAAACTGGACATGAGAATGGTTTTTTACCGATTCTTATACCTGAAAGCTTACTTTCAAGAGAAGAAGATCATTTTTCTGGTTTTACTCCTGAGGTGTTTTGGGTTACTCAGACTGGAAATAATAAACTATCGGAAAAATTGGCAATTAGGCCTACTTCTGAAACATTGGCTTATCAGATTTTTTCTAAGTGGATTATGAGTTATAGAGACCTACCATTAAAATTAAACTTCTGGAATTCAGCTCTACGTGCAGAAATAAAGAGTACAAAACCATTTATAAGAAATTCTGAATTTTTATGGCAGGAAGGACATACAGTGCATGCAGGTCAAGAAGAAGCGGAGGATGAGGTCCATTCTATTTTAAAAATTTATAAAAATTTAATAGAAAAATATCTTGCAATTCCCACGTTTTCTGGATTTAAAAGTGATAAAGAAAAATTCGTTGGAGCTATTTACACAACTACTTTAGAATCGTTAATGCCAGATAGAAAAGCTTTACAGATGGCTACCTCTCATTATTTGGGACAGAATTTTTCAAAACCATTTGACATAAAATTCTTAGATGATAACTCAAAACAAAAGTATGGATGGCAGACTTCTTGGGGAATATCTTGGAGATTAATTGGTGCCATTGTTATGACTCATGGAGACGATAGGGGTCTTGTGCTTCCACCAAAAATATCTCCAATACAGGTTGTTATAGTTCCGATATATAAAAACAAAGACAAACAGAATGTTTTGACTGAATCTCAAAGAATATCTAAAATCCTTGAACTTGGCGGCATCAGAGTTTTTCTTGATTCAAGAGATGAATATACCTCAGGATGGAAATTCTACGAATGGGAACTTAAAGGTGTTCCACTTAGGATAAACATAGGATCGCGCGAAATTGAAAACCGACAAATAGAATTAGTGAGACGAGATAATTTCGAAAAATTAACAGTGAAACTTGACGATGATATTTTAAAAGACATATTTCTCTATTTAGAAGAAATACAAAATAATCTTTTTGCCAGGGCAAAAATTATCCTTAATAATGGATTAGTAGTAGAAAATGATTATCAACAGTTAAAGAATATTTTCAGAACAGAATCTCATGGATTTGTTAAAAGTACATGGTGTGGAAGGTTGGAATGTGAAGAGAAAATAAAAGAGGAAACAGGTGCTGATATCAGAGTGATTCCGTTTAATGAACACACACTAGGGCAAAAATGTGTTTATTGCAGCAAGTCCTCTACAAAAACAGTAATATTCGCAAAAGCGTATTAATGTTATTAACTGACTACATCTTTTTTTCCTTTACTTCAGACAATATTAAATAATTATCTTTTTATCTTTAATTCAATTTTAATATATCTCTATGTCACTCTGCATGTCTCATATCATTGACTTAAATAACCATAAAATTTATTATGTATAGGTTGGATATCCTAGGAGATGTACTAACTCTATATCAAGATTTTGGATATTTAGGTATTCTAATCGTAAGCTTTATTGGAAGTATTCTTGTCTTTATACCCGTACCTTACTTTCCTGTTCTGATTACAGCTGCATTTAATAAACAACTTGACCCTCATTTGATCTCTTTATCAACTGCAGCCGGCGCAGTCATTGCAAAATTGATTATCTTTTACGCTAGTTATTATGGGCGGAATATTCTAAGTAAAAACACAAAGAAAAGAATGCTTCCACTTCAACGCGTTTTAAGCAAATATGGTGGACTTGGAGCTTTTATTGCTGCATTAACTCCAATTCCAGACGATATTGTATATATTCCACTTGGACTTGCAAGATATAGTCCATGGAAGTTTGCATTATCTACTTTTCTTGGAAAGTTTATCTTAAGTGAAATTATTGTTCTAGGAACAATTTATCTAGGAAGACCATTTGCTCAGCTGATAAATTCAGAAGCTTCAGGTTCACAAACTACTCAAATAGCAGTAATAATTGGAAGCATTGCAGTACTGGTTATGGTGATAATTTTTTACTTGAAAATTGACTGGAACAAATTGATAGGCAGATGGTTTCCATGGGCAGTTGACGATACCAAAAACGGCAACAAATAACTGGTATAACACGGCATACAGTAAAAACCATTATTACACTTTCTACTACAACAAATATAACTCTAATTGATTTCAAGTTGTTTATAATATTTTGAGAAGTAAAATTATAACCAATGCAGATCTTTACGCATTACGTTCAAAAATCACCTTACAAAAAAAGGATTTGATTCTTCCAGTTATAATTCAAGACGATAGATATAAACAAGTTTCTAAATCAATTTACTTTAAAAAAGTTTCTTCTTCACATGTAACTAATTATATAGACAACATTATTCAGAAAGGAATCACTTCTATTATAATTTTTGGTATTCCAAAAAAAAAAATTAAATTACAAAACTGTATTAATTATGGACCCAATGAAGTGGTTACTAATGCAATTGAGAAAATAAAATCTGAATATAGAAAAAAAATTACTGTATTTACCGACGTCTGTATATGTCAGGAACACCCTCTTGGACATTGTGGAATTACTACTAAAAATAGTGACTTAATTGATAATGATGAGACATTAAAAATTTTGGGAAAATTGTCACTGGAATATGCAGGTGCGGGAACTGACTATATATCTCCTTCTTCTATGATGGATGGCCAGGTGAAATATTTACGGTCAATTTTAAATGATCATGGTTTTAATAGTACTCAAATATTATCCTTTTCGGCAAAACATAATTCTGCTTTATATTCTCCATTTCGAAATAACATGTTTATTAATGAAATATCATGTGAAGCAATAGATAAATCAAATTATCAAGTGTCCTTCTATAATCCTCATGAATCTATTAGGGAAATTCAGACAGATATTAATGAAGGTGCTAATATGGTCATGATTAAACCTTCAATATTTTATCTCGATCTGATCTATAGAGTGAAAAAAAATTTCAATACACCATTAGTTGTACAAAACGTTTCTGGTGAATATTATTTAATAAAAGCAAGTCTAAAAAATAAAATCTTAGTAGATAAAAGATTGAGCGTTTTGACATTTTTAGAATCAATTAAACAGGCAGGTGCTGATAAAATCATATCGTATTTTTCAGTAGATTTTGTTAAATATCTTAAATAAGTGCTCAAGAATTAACTACAATATATGAATTTTGAATCGATTTTGTTTTAGATCCTCTTAATTTCATTTGTAGTAGTTAAAACTCCTGTCTATTTGATAATTCATTTTTCTTGTTTTAAAAAGGATTTAGAATAAATCTTTTTGTAGAATTGTCTCTATTTGTGGCATATCATTTAGATATTTAGTAAACAAATTTATATACTAATCACAGTTTTGGATTTGTCCCGCGATAGCTCAGCCTGGTAGAGCTTTCGGCTGTAGGAGTTGGCTAAATATGAAAGCTGACCGTATAAACAGCCTATCAGGCTAACAATTGCAGAAACCGAATTGTCGCAGGCTCAAACAAAATAAATAAAATTATTTTGGAGCAAATCCTGCTCGCGGGATACATTTTTTATGACATGTATACAAAATATGATTTTGAAAATATAAACCGCTGGATGTTTATATCATGGATTAAATACTGCTCTGCCAATAATTTTACCATTTTTTAGATCTGACAGCGCATCATTGACATCCTCCAAATGGTATTTTCTGGATACCAATGATTGTATTTTACCTGATTTTGTCAATTCTACTAATTCTACCAAATCACTGTACTTTCCGGTATATGCCCCTGAAATGTTAAAAGCTCTTAATGGAACGGTTGCCAAACTTAGATTTAATTCCCCACCAAACAATCCAACCATGATATATTTTCCACGTTTCCTAAGCATTTCTAGAACACGAGGTGCAGTTTTACTATTGTTTACAAAATCGATGACAATCTCTGCACCATTTCCATTGGTTAACTCTTTAATTCCCTTTATTACATCTAAGGACATAGAATTTATTGTATGATCTACTCCTAATCTTTTAGCCTCAGCCAACTTCTTATCATCAACATCTACCATAATTACATTTGCATTGCTAATTGCTTTTGATATCTGGACAGCCATCAACCCCAACCCACCTGCACCAATTATCACCAGATTTTCACCAGGTGATGGTGAGGCTTTTTTTACCGCTGTATAAGCTGTCAAACCCGAGCACGCTAATGAAGCAGAAGAATCAATATCTATTCCATCTATTCTAATTAGATGTTTAAAGTTTGGAACCAGGACATAATCCGAATAACCTCCATCTTGATAAATACCAAGAGTTCTTGGAGAATCACATAAATTTTCTTCCCCTATTCTACATGCAGGACATGTTCCCTCTCCTAACCACGGAAAAACTAGTACTTTGTCACCCTTTTTGAATTGGGAAACATCCTCATCAATCTCTTCTATGGTTCCTGCAATTTCATGTCCTGGAGTAAGAGGAAATCTTACTCCTCTGTCCTCGACTTTTATAAATGACCCTCCTGCTCCATGATATCCTCCCTCCCATAAATGCAAGTCACTATGACAGATTCCCGCTGCATTAATTCTGATCAAAACTTGATTATTGTTCTTAATCTTTGGTACATCATCTACTTTTTCAATTTTCAGAGGTTCAGTTGGTTTGATTATTTTCGCTGATTTCATAATTGGTAACTAACAGTTTGCTATTATAAAATTTCCTCTAAATCATTATTTCTGTTAAAATTTTTTTAATTTAAATTAACGAATTTTATATAATATTTTGGAACGCTAATGAGGAAAGGAAGAGCCGTCTGCTTTCGATTTCAGTATCGAAAATACAGTGATGAAGATTATGAGTTCCCGAAGCGTTCCAATATAAATTAAATATAAAAATCTTAAATCATATTTAAAGTCAGAATTAAAAAATGAAGATTGCAGCTTTATTTTCTGGAGGAAAGGATAGCACCTATTCTTTGTATCTTGCTAAAAAAATGGGATATGATGTCTCTTGTTTATTAAACATAATACCTTATTCTGATGAGAGTCTTGTTTTTCATCACCCAAATGCTAGATTAACCTCTCTTTTGTCACATTGCTTGGACTTGCCACTTTTATCCATGGAAACTAAAGGAGTTTGTAAAGTAGATGAGATTTTAACTTTAGATAAACTTGTCTTGTACGCTATTGAAAAATATTCTATTGAAGGATTAGTTCATGGAGGAATAAATAGTAATTTTCAAAGAGCTATATTTCAAGAAATTTGCGATAAATACAATTTAATTTTGATTTCACCAATTTGGGAAACTAATCCAGTTGATTATCTTCATAGAATTCTTAATGATGGTTTTAAGGTAATGATAACGAGCGTGTCTACTATGGGACTAGATGAAAATTGGCTCGGTGTAATTCTAGATAATGACACTATACCAAAACTAATTACCCTTAGTGAAAAATATAAATTTGCAGTTACATTCGAGGGAGGAGAAGGAGAAACCATTGTTCTTGACTGTCCCATCTTTACTAAGAAATTGCATATTACGAAATTTATAAGAAATTGGGACGGGCAAAGGGGGACATTTGAAATATTAGATGCTACATTAATAAAAAAATAGTTAAAACCTTATCATTTTCTGACATTTATTATATTTTGATTTTAAAATTTTTAATTTATAATTTAATTGTGAATACTGAATGGGATAAAAATGATTCTCAGGATCTGATTTTGTTCATGTTTTTAATTGTAATCTTACAATAAAAAATTGTATTGACATTTTATTGATAAGTATGTCTTGTTAAACTAATTTTCAAAATTATTTTTTCAAAAAAGTTTAAAGGGACAATTTTTCTAATAATACTTATTTCAAAACGTGAAAATTTATGCTAGATAACTTAAAAACCGGACTTAGAAATGCACTCAAAAAAATAGTGAGCGCATCGGATATTAATGAAGAATTAATTGATTCATTATGTAAAGATATTCAAAGGTCTCTGCTCCAAGCCGATGTAAATGTACGATTAGTTTTAACCATCACAAAAAATCTTAAAGAACGTTCTTTAAACGAACAACCACCAAAAGGCCTTTCAAGAAAAGATCATATAATATCAATTCTGTATGGGGAAATCGCTACCATGCTTGGATACAGCGGGGACAAACTGAAAAATATTGATCTACACCATATCTCTGATGATTATAGTATTTCATTTGTTCCAAATAAACAAAATATTGTTTTGATGCTAGGTATACAAGGAAGTGGCAAGACAACTACCACTATTAAATTTGCTCGATGGCTAACAAGACATGGATATAAAGTTGGAATAGTCGGGGCAGATACTTGGAGACCAGGTGCATTGACACAGTTAAAAATGAATGCTGTTAAGATAAAAGTTGATGTATATGGAGATGAAAACAACAAAGATCCAGTTGAGATTGTAAAAAATGGACTGAAACACTTTTCTTATAATAATTATGATGTAATAATTATCGATACTGCTGGGAGACATAAAGAAGAATCGGGTTTATTGGAGGAAATGAATTCTATTCATAGAATAGTGAGCCCTGACATTGTCCTGTTGGTTATTGATGGAACAATGGGACAACAAGCTTATAATCAGGCAAAAGCTTTTCACGAAGTGGCTCCAGTTGGAGGAATTATAATTACAAAGTTAGATGGGTCTGCAAAGGGTGGTGGTGCACTCGCTGCATCTGCTGCGACAGGAGCCAAAATTTATTTCATTGGTTCCGGAGAGCGTATAGATGATTTAGAACCCTTCTCCCCCACCAGGTTTGTCGGCAGATTGCTCGGAATGGGTGATATCAAGGCGCTATTGGAGATGGCTAGAAGTCTCGAAATTAAATCTGATGAAGATCAAGCAAAAAGGTTAATGGGAGGAAAAATGACTATCGAAGATTTTTATTCTCAGATGGAAAATGTTGGGAAAATGGGTTTTAGAAACGTGTTAGATAATATTCCTGGTTTATCTGGCTTTGTAAAGGATGATCAACTTGATGCACTAGAAAATAAAATGGAAAAATGGAGATATATAATACAATCAATGACAACTTTTGAAAAAAAGAATCCTGATATAATCAATGACTCGAGGAGAAAAAGGATAGCACGTGGTTCTGGTATAACAGAACACGATGTTAAAGAATTAATCAAACAATACAATAATTCAAAGTCTATGATGAAACAAGCAAAAGGTAGACAGATGCAGGGCTTTCTTAGACGTTTTGGAATGGGCTAATTGGGTTCAGACAAATCTAGTATTCATTCCAAAAACACTGGGTTCATTGACAAATTATTAAGTGTATTTAGTATCTGTCATCACTGTATATCAAGGCAGATAGAAATCAATGATTCAATCCGGAGTAAAATTCAATTAATTTCAAATAAAAATAATGAAAATTGTTATATCTGTCATGGATTACTGTCTAGAATTTCAACCATAGTTCTTAGTATAAAATCGAAAATTGAAAAATATGAATTTGAAAATTGGCTGATGGGTATAAAGTTACCAACATACATGTATGAAAATGAAGATGTGGTACGTTCTAAATTTAAAATAAAGGGCAAGGATAACATAAAGACAGATTTTTTAAAAAGATTACGAAATGAAATTTTCTTATTGCTAAAAAAACCTATTGTTTTTAAAAGACCAGATATTGTTATAAATCTTGAAATCCTTCAAGATGATTCCTACGATGTATTGATTCAATCCAAACCATTATTCGTATTAGGAAGATATACTAAAAATATTTCCGGAATCGAACAAAAAAATAAAAATACAAAAAAGGATATCGAATCAATAACAAACTCTTATTATGATACTAATTCTTCAGAAGATAAAATTTACGTTTCTATAGAACAAGTTATAAAAGAACAACTTTCTAGTTTTTATGGCGATAAAAAGAAAGAAGATATAACAATTTTCTGGATAGGGAGCGAAGACAGAGAAAGTCTCGTGATGGGTAAAGGTAGACCATTCATAGCACAAATATTTAATCCTGAAAAAAGATCCCTTTCTAAAACCAATATTGTTTTTAGTAACAATAAAAAACTCGAAAAGTATCATCGTAGGGGTAAAGGAATATGCATTTTCGTTGATAAAATTCTCGATAAAATGCCTCAAAGTAAAATATGTTTTTTAACTACAATCCGAATTTATATTGAATGCAAACAGTCGATTTCAAAAAACGAAATTCAAAAACTGAATATTTTAAAGGATAAGGAAATAACTGCCAATTACAAATCCAAGAAAATAATAAAAAAAATCTATTCTATAAAATCAGAGTATACTGATACGAATAAATTTGTCTTAACGATTGTTTCGGATGGCGGATTATTTATTAAACAATTTATAGGTGATATTTCTTCGGTAATGAAACCCAATGTTTCAGAAATCTTGGGAAAGACATGTACTTGTTTAAAATTTGATATTCTTGATATTGATTTAATTAGTGGGATGGTTTAGTTTATTATCTTGCTAAACAAAAAACTATCGAGTTTAATGTTTTTAAATTTTTTAGATTTCTTGAGTGTATATCTTGAAAGAAAAAAACACATTAAGCTGTAAATAATACTATAAAAATTGTATACTATTTTGATTTATGGAATTCAGTGAATCCACATTTTCCACAGGTCAATCTATCCTTATGTTCAGCCATAAATACGCCCTTTCCACATCGGGGACATTCTCTTTTTATCCTTTTGAGGTTTTCTCCATCTATTTTGTAGAATTGTGAAACCGATTTTTCTTTTTTTTCTTTTTTACCAGCCATTGTCTACCTCTTTCCTCCTTTCCTTTCAGCTGCTGCTGCCTGCTTAGCCTTTAATTTAATAGCTTTTTCTTCATCAATTATTTTTTTTCTTTCTTCTTTTGGCAGTATTCTTAAGAGTCTGTACCTGGGAATAATTTTTTTTGCTTCTTCATCATTCTTGTATACATGAAAAAAAACATTTAATTCTCTTTTTCCTTTTTTAGACTGAAGTAAAATTGGTACAACGTACTCGTCCTTTATCCTCAAATATTTTGAAACTATTTCTTTTAGTTCTATTCTTGATATCTTTCCTGCTGCTTCCTTTAAAGATATCTGTATTTCTCTCCTTCCCATAAGTGGATTATTTTTATCATTTAATACTGTTAATTCAAATGACAAGGTAACTGTTGAATAGAAATTTCCTTAACTCATATAAGCATTTGCATATTGAAACCTGGTTAAATCTTGTTCATCTGAAATAATCAAATGCCGGATTTAAATTTTTGAATAGACTAATTATATGTGATTTTACCAATAATTCTTTATTTTTTGATAGGTGTTATGAGATAGATAATAAATAGAGTGGTTTGCTCTATTTGTAAATTTCCTATATTGTTTCTATCTTTTAATAGGACCAAATTTTGTATTTATTAAAGAAAAATAGACTGAATATCAAATTATCATGCGAATTTCATTAAAATATGGTTAAAGTTGGGATATGCATAAACTTTCAAGATAATGCTTGACCACTTGTCGTATCAATGAACTTGAAGATTTAGTCAAAGTTAAGAAGAAAACTATCTAGACATTTTTATTTTTAAGAAACTTGCCAAGGAAACATATGAGAGAAAAAACATCTTCACTGTAAATTTCTTTGAAAATCAGGGATTTATTATAAGTATATATTAAAATGAGTAACCGGAAAAAATAACCAAAGTTAGGAAACCATAATGTATCTAAAACTAGTCCCTTATTTCATAAGATAAAGACTATATGTCTCAGATATAATTACATAATTATAATTGTAGAATAATACTCAAATGTTATGGTAAAAGCATAACTCATCTATAAAAAATATGAAATAAAAATCGATCTCGTAACCAAGTTTGTCGTAAAGTCAACCATAGTTCGGATTGAAACTTGATTAATCTATCTTATATAATGTACTGTTTTAGCGTATGTTGTATATTATACTGTACCAAGTACGACAAACTGATTCCGAATTTGTTTCACTTCCAACATGTGCACTCTGATATCCAAACAGGCTGGAACTATTATTATCAACTCCATCAGTTCATCAAAATCGATAGTAAAGATATCTTGTTTTGTCGAGTCTTTATTTCTTTTAACTCTGACTTTTGTATCTATCTAACATAACTGTCTCTAACCTTGTTTGTGGAATTTCCCAGCAAACTTCAATTTTATCTGTTTTCCTTTTTTTCCTTTTCTAAATTAAGATTGGTATGTCTATTTTGACAGACACTATATGTCAGCGTAATGATGTATATTTATCTACCATGTAGCCTCAGCCTACCCGTTTGTAAGATAAATATAAAGTAGTAAACAAGAAACAAATTATTTTATTTATTTATTATTAAAACTATTTCTATTCTATAGTTTGAGTCCGATCTGAAGCGGGCCTGATGGGCTTCGATCCCATGACTTCTGGCTCCGGAGGCTTGTGCAATCGGATTTCAGCACCATATCCAGACTTGACTACAGGCCCAAATATTTACAATATTATTAATCATAAAAACTTCATAGTATTTAATAAGTCTTCATAAAATAATAATATCTTTGCACTTGTATTTTAATTGTTTTTATCATTATATGCCAATTTCAATTCGTCTAATGTCATCTTTGAGCCTTCTTCCAATTTTTTCTTTGCTTTATCTATAACTTTTATTATTTCCTGGTTATTAACACTATTACCAAAATTTCCCATTTCCTTCCTTATCTTTGACAAAATATCCATTCTATTATTGATTTTCTCAAGATACGGAAAAAACGAATCGTATATCTTGATTTTTTCTTCACATTTTTGATTTAGATCGGATTTATGATTGTAAAAAATTGCCATATTATTTTTAATCTCTTTTATTTTAGAATCTGTTTGGTCTATAAGTTCATTCTTAATCTTGATTTTATCTTGATGAATATCTGATTGTGAAATTAATTCTAACATATTTTGCCTTAAATTATTAACAACTTTTAGTGCTTCTAATTTCATATTTTCTTCTTTAATTAAAGAAAGAATGTTATTCTTTTCATTATCGCTATTAAATTCTCTTTTTTGAATGGATTCTTCATATTTTTTTATCTTCTCGTGTAACTCATTCTCATTCTCATTTTCAATTCTTGTTTCCAGTATACTTAAGATATTTTTTGTTTTAGAGATATCTTCACTATTTTTCTCTAGCTGTAAATTTTCTTCTAATATTTCGTCTTTTATGTTTCTGTATTTAAAAACATATTCATCTAATTCCATTTTTAATTGATGAATTTGTGAATTTACTTTTTTGATTTTGTAATCTTTTATATCAATTATTTCTAGAGAATTTTCATTTATCCTTGAGGAAATTTTTCTTCTAATTTCTACCAATTCATTCCATTTCAATAACTCGTAATTGGTTTTTTCCAAGGTTACTAAAAAATCTCTATCTTCCATATTTGTTCACTAAGGCAACTAATTCTTATTTATAAAATATCATATCTTTAATATAAAGATAAATACGACTTATTTTAAATAAGACCGAATTTTTTATTTACATTATCTAGAGTTTCTTTGTCTCCTAAACACCTAATCAAGTCTTCCATTTTTTTCGTGGATTTTCCATTCTTTATGACATTTCTTGATATCTCTATGCCGTCTTTAAAATTTGACACGATTCCAGCCAATATCAATACCGCTGCACTATTTAATACAACAATGTCTTCTAAATCTCTTGATGCCTGTCCATAAATGACTTTGAGAGTTTGTTTTACCGATTCTTCCTTTGTTTTTACAATAAGATTATGTTTATCTGTTTTTTTTAATCCTACTTCTGGTGGATTAACATGCATTCTCTTTTGACCGTTCCCATCGCATATTATCAAACTATTTTTTCCAGTATTGGAAAGTTCATCAACTCCGTCTTCTGAATGAACTATTATTGTGTTGATTTTCCTCTTTTGCATCACTTTAGATATTTTATTCATCATTTCTTTATTATAAACTCCAATTAACTGTCCAGATAGATTGGTGCAAGGATTACATAGTGGACCCGCAATATTGAAAATAGTCTTAATACCCAACAACCTTCTAATCTGTGATATGTTTTTAAGCGAAGGGTGAAAAATAGGTGCATATAGAAAACCCAAACCGATTTTTTCAATAGTAGTTTTAATCCTCTCCGGTGTTGATTTTAAGTCAAAACCTATGTATTCAAAAAAATCTGCACTTCCACATATGCCCGACATGGTCTTGTTTCCATGCTTGGCTATAATACATCCTGCTGAGGCAGCTACAACTGCGGTTGCAGAACTAATGTTAAAAGTTTTGAGAACTCCTCCACCCGTTCCACAAGTATCAATCAATTTTCCACCAATCCTGGGAGTGATATTTGTGGAAATCCGTTTTATTTCTGATATTAATATATCTATCTCAGAGATCGATTCTCCCTTTGTAGTTAATCCCATCAGAAAGGCCGCAATCTGTTCATTTGTTACATTTTGATTTAGAATTGATGAAAAAACATAGTGACTATCTTTAATAGATAGGTCTCTTTTATCTACAAGTTTATTTAATATTTTTTTAAAGTATTGCTCATTAACTAATTGTGTCATTTTTTTATAAATCTTATAAAATTTTCTAAAATTCTATAGCCATAACGAGTCAATATGGATTCTGGATGAAATTGAACCCCTTCAATAGGATATCGTTTATGCTTTAAACCCATAACTTCTCCATCATCTTTTGCTCTTGCCGTTATTTCTAAACAATCCGGAAAAGATTTGAGATCCGCTACTAATGAATGATATCTTGTAGCTTTGAATTGTCTGGGGACATTATCAAAAATTGGATCATTTCCATAATGTTCGATTATACTAGTCTTTCCATGCCTGACATTTTTTGCATTGATAACTTTACCACCAAAAACGTTTACTATTCCTTGGTGACCAAGGCAGATTCCCAGAACAGGTTTAACAGGTCCTATGTTTTTTATAACCAAATTACAAATTCCAAAATATTTTTCATCAGCTGGATGCCCAGGTCCTGGTGAGATTATTATAGCGTCAGGATCCATCTTTTCTATGGTATCAAGAGATAAGACATCATTTCTAAAAACTAATGGTTTTACGTTCAATTTACCTAATAATTGAGCAATGTTATAAACAAACGAATCATAATTATCTAATATCAGTAATTTCATAATTCTATTACATTGTTTTTCTGATTATAAATATACTGTTTCATATTGGTAATTTCTAGAATATTTCATATCAAAATTGTTCTACGTCTTAAAATATATTGTACTAAAAATTTTATATTTTTTATTAATTTGTGATTGAGATGGCAAAGTTATTTATCAATGGCTATGGAAATATCGGTAGAAGACTAGCCACGGGATACAGCCAAGATAATGAAATCGACTTAATAGGAATTGCTAAATACAGTTATGATGAAAAAGTAAACGAGGCTGTTGAAAGAGGATATAATATATATATACCTGAAAATTTGATACAAGTTTTTAAACAAAATAAAGTTAATTTTTCCGGAACCATAAAAGATGCCATTGCAGATTCTGACATTGTTATAGATGCCTCTAAAGAGGGATTAGGGTTTAAAAATAAAAAAGATTTTTATCAACCATATCAAAAAAAGGCAATATTTCAGGGAGGAGAAGAACGTCATGGAGAGTTTAGTGTCGCCAAAATTATTCATAATTCCAGAGTAAACTATGATAAAGTAAAGGGACTGGATTATGTAATTCAAGGTAGTTGCAATGTTTCAGGAATGGGACGGGTCATGCAACCATTAATTGAGAATTTTGGTAATGAGATTAAAAGATACGATGTAATATTAATTAGAAGATGGGCAGATCTGGAAGATACAAAGGAAGTTAAAGATTCTATTGAGTGGGATAAACAACCACATCACCAGGAAGATGTCAAGGATTTTATTCCTAATGCTAACCTATACGTTGATGCATACAAGGTCCCATCACGAATGATGCATATTCATCAAATGTCGATAAGATTTAAAACGAAGGCTCCAAGTAAAGATAAAATTATCGAAATATTTCAAAATGAATTCGGAGTTTCAATCTTAAATTCTGCAAATGGTACCGCTGATGTAAGAAAAAGAGCAATGCAGTTAGGATTTATTCATGGGGATACCAATATGGTTCATATCCATAACGAGGTTACAAGATCTCAAGACGATGTATTAAAGATTATTTACTCTGATGACCAAACAGGTATGGTTATACCTGAAAATCATTTATTGCTTCAATCAATGCTATTTGATAGGCCTAAAAATGAAGCGTTGAAAAATACTGATAGAATTTTTAAAATCACTCAAAAGAAAAAAATTCTAGAGGAAGAATTCAAATGATTTTGTCTTTAACCTAATAAAAAAAGAATAAAAAAGATTTTTATTTATTCATTCTAAGGACATCTACTTGACCAGTATGTAACCAGTCCTTCAATTCGTCATGTGATGGCTTTATATCGTGCTTTCCTGCCACATGCAAATGCAATAAAACATAATTGATCTGATTTAACAAAGGTTTATTTTGCTCGTCTCCCTTCCTTGCTTTTTGTTTTAAATCAGACGGTACTGTTGCCCACCATTGATCGAAACTTCTCTTACCTGTATTACTGCTACTTGAACCGTAGCCCTTTGGCATTGTCATAATGTTCTATCAGACAAGTACTATATTTTAAGTGTTATCATTGAAATTTTTTACATAATTATTAGAAATTTAAAATAATTAGCATAAAGTAATTTAAAATATTTAAAATTTTATAAATAAATGAATTATTTGCAATCTTTTCCGAACCTTAATTAAAGGATCTCTGAGAAAATTTTTTTAGATTTGAGTTTGGATGAAATTAGGAAAGACTATGTTACTGAAAAATTCGTAATTCTGCCACACGATTCTTTAACTCTTGAAAATAATCTCAATGAATCCAGTAAGTTATGTCCTTATTGTCCGGGGAATGAACATCTAACGGAACCAGCAATGATTTCTCTTGTTTCAAAAGAAGGTATTCTTCAACGGTTGTCTGACAGTGAAGATAATATTATTGAAAATTGGTCAGTTAGAGTATTTCGTAAAAAAAATCCAATAATGACTACCGATTCTTCTGGTATTTATACAGATAAACCGCTTTATAGTGAACCTGCCTATGGACATCATTTAATAGTTGTCGCCTCACCTGAACACTCTATTCCTCTGACAAAGATTTCTGTAGAACAATGGTCCAACATTTTATTGGTTATTCAGGAACGATTACGTTATTTGTACAACCAGAAAAAGGTGACATATGTTGCAGTTTATGTAAATCATGGGCCATATGGAGGAAATGAAATCGACCATCCTCATTTTCATATGATAACATTTGCCGAAATCCCTAACACCATAGAAACTGAGGCCATATCATCATTTAGATATATCAACGAAAATGGCAATTGCCCTACTTGCATGGCTCTTTCGGTTGAGATGGATGGACCCAGACAAATAATATCAACAGAAAATTTTATTGCTCTTTGTCCGTGGGCGTCAGTTTATTCATATGAATTCTGTATATATCCCAAAAAACATTCTACATCATTTTTAAAATTAACTCAAAAGGAAATAAATGATTTAGCCATGATATTGAGGTCTACATTAGGAGGCATGCTTAACGCATTAGAGGATCCGTCATATAATATAGTTTTTCATCTCTCACCTGAAAAGAAAAATACCAGACAGATCCACTGGCATATTGAAATTTATCCTCAAAAAAGTAGCTGGACGGGTTTGGAACGGGGATTTGGCATATATGTAAACCGTATAAAACCGGAGGTAGCTGCAGAGTTACTTGGTTCCTCTAGTCGGAAAGAATTAGCACGGCTTTTGGGGATTACCTAAATTTTACTTCTCTATATAATTCTATAATAGATTTTATAACCCCACTAACAATTGATTTTTATTGTGATAACATTAAATGAAACTTGAATATTGGTTAGCAATTGTTAGTATCGGTTTAAGCCTTATGTTTGTTTGTTACGTTTTATCATTTTATAATTATTTAAAATTTCAACAAAAAGAGACCGAGCGTTTTGTAGATATTGATGGTGTTTTGTTAAAAGCAATATCCATTTCTGCTGCTCCATGTCTGGTATTAAGCGGAGTAGTATTTGGATTACTACGGTCATATGGTGCAAAAATACCTGGTTTATTGTTATTGACTTCTGGTATGATAATGGTTACAGGAATGATTTATTTGTATTTTCTTACCATTACTATATCTCAAGATTACAAGTCTATAATTATAGATACAATGCCTTTTATGTTTATCGTGGTAGGCTTTCTTATTTCATTAATGGGTTTGTATCTTTTCTTTAAATCACAGAAAATATCATCAATGCCTGATTCTACTTTAATTAAGGGAAGATAAAAAGAATGAAAAAAAATATAATCGAAGAATTTGATGTCTCGAAAAAAATCTTACCAATAAAAATAAACAAACAGATCTTAAAAGACGCATTTGAAACTTCCCTTAGTTCAAATATACCTGTTATTTCTGTCGTGATAGGAACCAAACCTGATTTCTATAAGCAGGCACCTCTGGTTGTGGAGGTTAAAAAAGAAAAACTCCCAGTTTTTGTGATTGATACAGGACAACATTTTGACGATGTATTGGGATTTGGTATCAAGGAATTTAAGTTACAAGAATCGATTGGTTGTGATTTACAAATACGAGGGGATTTAATGGAAAAAGCAAGTGATCTAATTATGAAATTTGGTTCTTTTGGTCGATATTGTAAAAAGGAATTTAATAGTTTGTCTCAATTACCGATAGTTCATGGTGATACCCTTGTAGCGGGAATTGCACCACTTGCATGGGTATTTGGGATAGGCCAAAAAGTAGCACAGAATGAGGCTGGTTTACGTTCCATGAGTCCTACAATCATGAAAAACCTAAAAATTACTCAAACGCCTTCTCAATATGTTGTCGAAAAATTCATAAATTCTCAATTATATGATGAATGGTTTATCGCTAGAGATGAACCATTCCCTGAACAAATAGACACATGGATTTGTTCTGCCGGTACTCAATATTTTTTTGCTCCCACCGAATTAAATAAACAAAATTTGATAAGGGAAGGATATCCAGAGGATTATATTCATGTGGTTGGAAATTCTGTTGTTGATGCGATACATTTAAAACGGAAACAAAAAATTCAAACTAGTATTTTTGAAATTTACCCACAACTTGAAGATGGGTCTTGGATTAGAATGGATATACATAGAAGAGAAAATTTAACAGAGCATAGGTTTAATTCTATTATCAACGGTCTGGTTAAATTAATAAAAAATACAGAACATAAAGTCGTTCTTGTTATGCTAAATGCTACTCTTTCTGCCATGAAATTCTATGGTCTAGAATCCAAACTTAATAAACTAGCTGCGGATTATCCAAATAAATTTTTAATAACACCTCTCTGGAAGGAATATGGTCAAGTTATCGAATTTCTTGACAGCGGGCACTGTTGGGCTGAGATGACAGATTCAGGTTCCATGCAGGAAGAACTTTTATATTTTGATAAGGTTATGTCAATGACTGTAAGGTTAAATACTGATAGACCTGAAACAATTTTTGATGCTAAAAGCAATATTTTAATTCCACCAGTTAATTCTGACTGGATCCATTCAATTGTAGAACAGGTTTATAAAAATCACGACAGATTTGGTTTACGTACAAAAAACAAAGAACAAATATACGGAAAACCCGGTACGGTCTCAAAATTGATCGCAAAAACTATAAAAAAGGAGTTTGAAGATGATAACGCCAATTTCTATCCTTGGTTGCATCAAAGAATAAACCTCTGGCGCGAAAAAAAAGATTTGCAGTATTTGTAGAATATCACATTCATTTATTTTTCAATAAAAAGACAATCTAACAGGATCTTTGTCCACTATTTAAATTATCAAAATCCTTTTTAAATAATTTTTTATAATGTGATTGTTGAGATCAATTTATATTCTTTACAGGGATTTAAAAAAATAATATTTGGGTGCCACTCATTATTGACAAATGATAAACAAAATCAAATTGGATCAAAAGGCACGAAATTGAATCCGGGCTTAAAATATAGAAAAATTGTAGTATTATGTATAGATAGAGATGATGATATAGGTTCAAAAACAGGGCTACAAACTCCACTTGTTGGACGTGAATCGTGCATATATGGTGGTACCAGACTTGCACTTTTAGATCCTGAAGATTCAGATTCCAATGCTATTTTTGCAGCCGTTAAAACCTATGAAGAATTATTAAGTAAAGGTTTTGAATGCGAAGTAGCCATTATAGCTGGAAAATATAATCGAGGTGTAGAAGCAGACGAAAAAATACTATACGAAATTCAAAACGTTTTGAATCAATTTCAAGCAGAGGGGTCAGTCATTGTCTCAGATGGTGAAGATGATGAAACTGTAATTCCAGTTATTCAATCATTATTGCCAATAATATCTTTACAGCGTGTTGTCATACGACATAGCAGAACAGTGGAGTATTCGTATGCTGTTTTTGCCAGGTATATCAAAATGCTTGTATTTGATCCTCGTTACTCAAAATTTTTTCTGGGAGTTCCAGGTGCCTTACTTGTAGCAAGTGGTTTATCGGTAGTCTTTGGATTGACCAAAGAAGCAATAGCTCTAGTTCTTAGCATATTGGGAAGCGCATTTATAATTAGGGCATTTGATATTGACAAGTCAATAGGGTCTTTGGGAAAACCTACTCCCACAAGTTTTATCAAAATTTTTTCAATTGTTGCCGGTATATTGATAATACTAGTATCTCTGATAAACGGATTTTCAAATATTCCAGAAAATCTAATAGATGCCAATACAAGTAATCTAAAGATTTTGACAAATAAGCAGATAATGGGCAAATTCATAGAAGGGACTATAACCTTCTTGTGGATTGGGCTTGGAACTATATTTGGAGGTCTTCTTTTAAGCAATTGGTTTAAGGGGAGTATAAAGACTATTTATGATATTTTGAGATTGGTAGTTTTAGGATTACTTTATTATCCTTTATATCAATTTGCTAAGGTATTGACAGAAGGAACCAGTCCGTTCTCTCTTGTCTCTTCCCTGCTAATTGGATTGGCAGTAACCTTAATTGCAGCGACGTTTCTTTTCCAATACTATAGGAATAGAAAAGGAGGAGAATCATTAAAGCATTAATAATATTTCATTTGAAAAGATATGATTATTAAAGAATGTGAATTATACTATGGTAATATAACAAATGTTAATAAATGATTTTGGAAGCAGGTTAATTCTAAATCGTTTTATTGATTTATTTGGTTTTAATAAAATTTATGAACGGAAATTAGAAACTCAGGTTACAAATGATTCTCTTCCAAATCATATTGCTATTGTTCTTGATGGAAATAGGAGATGGGCCAAATCCAATCTAGTCGGCGTCAGGCGTGGTCATTTTCTGGGCGCTGACAAGGCTGAAGAACTATTAAACTGGATTCATGATTTAGGTATAAAAATTACAACTTTATATGTTCTCTCAAATGAAAATTTACTAAGAAATGAAAACGAGCTGAACAATATTTATGATTTATTGCAATTTAAGCTTGAAAAACTACGAACCGATTCTAGAATTCATAAAAGGCGCATGAAAATAAAGGCCATCGGCGATGTAAATCTGTTACCTGAAAAATTACAAACTATCTTAAAAATATTAGAACGTGAGACAGAACAATATAATTCAATGTTTCTAAATATTGCAATTGCCTATGGCGGACAAAAGGAATTAGTAGAAGCCATCAAAAAAATCGGAGAAATGATTCTAACAAAAAAAATAGAAATAGAAAATATCGATGAAAAAACAATAGAATCGTGTTTGTACACATCCCATTTACCTCAGCCTGCACCAGACCTCATTTTAAGAACTTCAGGAGAGAAACGTTTGAGTGGCTTTCTTCTATGGCAAAGTGCCTACAGTGAATTAATATTTATGGATGTTTTCTGGCCTGAATTTAGGAAGGTAGATCTTCTAAGAGCAATTAGAACATATCAACAACGAATAAGAAGATTTGGTAAATAACATTATAAAAAATAACAAAATAAATTAATTTCAAGAAAATAAATTAAAATAAGGAAAAGAATTTGTGTTAATTATGCCCGAACATGGCGATTTTGACAGTGAAAATAACAAATGGTTCTGCTCGTATTGGCAAAGTGAACAAGAATGGTATGAAATACACAATTATTTGCCAACAAATAGAACTGATGATCAGGATGTAATGGCTGGTAAATTTGAAACGGAAAATGTGGACACATAAAATATGAAATTTATGTATCAAATCCAAAGTGTTAATTATTGAATATGTTTGAACATTCCATTGGTGCCTTAGTAGTAAAAATCAATAACTCAAAAGTGGAATTTTTATTATTAAAATATATCAATGGACACTGGGATTTTCCTAAAGGAAATGTAGAAGCAGGTGAATCCGAATATGAAACCGCAAGAAGAGAAATCATGGAAGAAACTGGAATAACTGACATTACCTTTATTGATGGATTCAAAGAAGAAATTCATTATTCATATAAACGAGACCAAAACTTGATAAATAAAAAAGTCGTCTTCTATCTGGCAAAGACTAACTCAGATGATGTGGTCCTATCATCAGAACACACCGATTATATTTGGGTTCAATACGAAGAAGCAAAAAAAATAATTACCTATAAAAATTCATTGATGCTATTGAAAAATGCATATGAATTTTTGGCGATACATTAAAGTTGATTGCTAACAAAATACATCAATTTCATTGCAGGCAGTAAGCTTGAGTATATAATGAATAAATTGAAAATATCTGAACTAGAAAATTTGTTAATTTCAGAATTAGATCTGAGTTCATTGGAAAGTAAAATTTTTTTATTAATTGTTTTCAATGGAAAAATGTCTGTTGAAGAAATTTCAAATAGATTGGGATTAGATACCTCCAAATCTTTGGAGAATATCACTTCTTTAATCCAACTAAATATGATAATACAATACTCTCAAAATTTGTATGAATGTTTTCATCCAAAGTTTGCTGTGGTAAATAGGTATAGACGTTTATGTAATCTTAAAAACATTGTATTTAAGAAAAACTTGGTTATTGACAACATTGGAACGATTTTAGAAAAACCATTTAATGATGCAAGGACTATATAAGGCATTATCTGTTTTTTCTATATTGGATAATGCATCTTCGCATACTAGTTCTTTAACAGATGTAAATGAAGATAAACCTGTTTATTTTGGTGTAATTAACATAAATGAAGGAGAAAAGACCATAGGTGCAATTGATATATGGCGAAGCGTAATAACAAAAGAATTATTTTGTGAAGAAAAAAGATTGGGTATTTTGGATATTGCTGATTATATCGGGATGCCAAAACTTCCACCTAAGCATAAATGGGCAGTTGCCATTAACCGTAAAAGAGAAGGAAAGGATAGATGGAAATTAATAAAAATTCCATATGATGGAAATATTAAATTTTATGATACCGATGATGAAAAATTAATTGAATCAAATGTTTCAAATTATGAGTTGGTCGATAACGAATTCTGGTGGAGTTTTTTGGTTGAAAACAATATTAACAGGAATATAGATATTACAAACCAATCCAATGCGAAATGAATTTTAATTTTATTGATCCGGACAAATCAAAAATTTCTGTTGAATCTAACAATCCCAACAACAATCAAGAAATCAAGGTTTATATAACAAATGTATACGAAGGAGACGTAGCTAGTAAGGTACGTGGTTATTTTGTAATTGATGAAGAGAAAATTAGATTTTCATCTATTGCTTTTGGCAGAATCGGTGGACACAATGTAAGCTTATCAATTGCAAAGAAATCCGAACAGCTTATCAGGAAAAAAAATCTGGACCCTGAAATGGTTCAAATAATCATTCAAAGAAAATTGATAGAAGGTGATGTGGTCTTTCCTCCAAATATAGACAATCCAAATCAATGAGTTTATTAAAATAAAGCATTTTCTAATGAATTTTGACAATTACAATTTATTCTTTTTATAGCGATTTTTTCTATCGATGTGGAGATTATTTTTCTTATCTTTTCAACATTTTTATGTAATGTTTCAATTACTTCCTTTGAAGATACTGGCACATCGGACCAAACATCATAATCTGTAATCGTGGCTATTGAGACATAACATATTTCTGCTTCTTTTACCAAAATGCACTCAGGTACAAGGGTCATTCCAATAATATCAGCTTTTAATATATCCTTGTAAAAACGGGATTCAGCCCTTGTTGAAAACCTGGGACCTTCTATGCAAACATAGGTACCTTTTTCATGATATGAGTATTGCAGTTCTTGGATCGATTTTGATATTATAGACCTTAGATCATTACAAAATGGGTCTGCCATTGAGATATGACAAACTTTTCCCCCATCGTAAAACGAATACTCTCTCTTTTTTGTAAAATCAATAAATTGGTCAGGAATTACTATGTCCCCTGGTTGATGATTTTCATTCAAACTTCCAACTGCCGATGGAGCTAGAATATATTTTACACCTAATTCCTTCATTGCCCATATGTTTGCTCTAAAATTTATCTTGTGTGGTGGGATATTATGATTTTTTCCGTGTCTTGGAAGGAATACAATTTTTTTATCATCATACTCACATAGAATTACGGTTGACGAAGGTTCTCCATAGGGCGTACTTAATTTTAATTCTTTTATTACCTTGAAAATTCCAGTATCATAAATTCCTGTTCCACCTATTATCCCCAAATCATAATCATATTTTTCTTTATTCATAGTAGTTTACCAGGGTCCTTACTTCATATCCTTTATCTTTTAATTTTTGCGAACCTGAGAGATGAACAAGATCTATAACAAAAGCAAAAAATGCCACCTTTCCTCCCAATTGTTCTACCAGTTCTGCTGCAGCCATTGCAGTACCTCCTGTTGCGATCAGGTCGTCAGCAATTATTACCCTTTGTCCCGGTAGCACAGAATCTTGTTGAATTTCCATGGTTGCTTCTCCATACTCTATCTCATACTGCTTTTTTACGGTATTGCCTGGAAGTTTTCCTACTTTTCTTATCATTAATACTCCTCTTTTGATTCTATTAGCTAAGGCAGTTGCTACAACAAAACCTCTTGATTCTATTCCTGCGATAAGATCGATATCTTTTATTTCATATTCTTCTAAAAAGGATTTTGAAATTGACTCTAATGCTTCATAATTCCTAAAAACTGGATTAATATCTCTAAATAGAATTCCTTTTTTTGGAAAATCTTGATGATCTTTTATTATAGATTTTAGATCCGGTTTATTATTTTCTGACAAATTTGATTAGATTTGTATTAATACATATATAAAAAATATTCCTTGTTCAATGTAACTGAAAATACTACTCTCTTTAATCTCATTATTTACAATATGTTTTGTATCTTCAAATTTTACCAATAACTACTCTCACTTTGAGATTGTTGTTCATTTTGAGAATTTTTGTATTTTTCAATATAACTGTGTATCTGATCTAATTCTCTAAAAATACCCTCAGATGCTATTACTGAAGGAACCTTGGTCGTAGGCAAGTCTGCACAACAATTTGTTTCAAAATTTTTAATGTCATATGTCACATACTCGATATTATTTTTATTAAATAATTCGATGACATTTTTAGATTCTTCATTTCCATCAATCAAAACTATTGGTTTTCTTTTTTTCAATTTTCCGATTTATTATTAATATTGTTTCTAATTATTTAATTCCATATCACTGTATCCATCTTGGCAAATTTCAAAAAAATATTCTTCTTGTCAATTCCTTTAAAATTTGAATTTGTGAGGTCGGCTTCAACAAAAATGGTGTTTTTCATCTTACTTTCCTCAAATGAAGCATTCCTTAGTTTACACCACATAAAATTTGCTTCTTCAAGATTACTATTTTGAAAACTGCAGTCTGACAGGTCAGCATACATTAATATTGTATTTTTGAGATTTGAACCTTTAAAATTGGACCCCGAAAGTTCTGCTTGAGCGAAATTTGTTCCTGAAAGATTAGAATTTGAAAAATCAACATTGTGTGCAATTACTCCATTTAGAAAGGCACCGCTTAGGTTTTTACCGGAAAACTCGTCAGTCAGTTTTGGAATGACATTGAGATTCTTTAATCTCCATTTGTTAAATTCTTGAATTTTTTCTTCCTTTAATAAAATAATTCCTTGCATCTCATTTTCTGATGTCATTTAGATAGGACAACATCGTGGCTATATATCAATTTTACATCACTAATAAAAGTATAACAATTATTTATTTTTATATGCTTATTATTATTCTCATAACATTTTTACTAGGCAAAGCGACCGAATTGTAGTGTTAAATGAATCTTGCAAAAAATAAAAACACTCCTCCAAGAATCATGGTAGTAGACGATGAGAAAGATATACTATCTATTATTAAAAGAGGATTAGAATCAAATAATGCTTTTAACGTTGATATATTTCAAAATGCAGATTCTGCGCTTGACTCATTATTTAGCCATGATGAAAATTACTATGACCTTGTTCTAACAGACATTAGGATGCCCAAAACCAATGGATTTGAACTCTACAGAAGAGCTAAGGAAAGGTTTCCACATATCCGAGTTGTATTTATTACTGCATTTGAAATAAATAGAGAAGAGTTTAACAAGGTTATTCCTTCTGTTGATGTTTTGGATTTTATAACCAAGCCCGTGAGTATTACAGAACTCACAGAAAAACTAAAGACCATTCTTGACACTTAAGATTTTAATTTCCAAAATCTTAATCTGGACCTGGAATTGACAACAACTTACCTGAAGGAAGATTAAACATGTTTTGGTCAATTTCGGATTGGTCGACTTTTTCAAATTCAACAGTTATTTCCACTGGACCATTAAATTTTAAACTCACATCATTTGCCAGTTCTCCTATTAATCTAGGTTCCATAATTATTTTTGATCCCTGTAAAAATAATCTTGTTTGTCTGTAAAGCAATTGTCCATCGAATTTTGTTTTGAGGTAATCTGTCAAATCCTTTAACATATTATCAGAAATTTCATTATAATATGCACAAATTCCATGTACTGGTTCTTTATCATAGGGTGTACCGTACCTGTACCAGAAAACTCCAAAATGCTGATAGTCTCCTTGAAGACATTTTATTTCCCAATGGTTAATTTTTTCTAAGGGATAAGTTGCATTTAATAAATCTTGTATGTTTAAATGCCAGTATCTAATACGCATGAATTTATAATCTCTTTCTGGGTGTATAATAATGTGATGAAAGAATATAAGTATAGAAAAAATATCTACTTTAGATGTCCACAGACAACATTTCTCAAAAAACCCATAGAATAATATTATTAGAGGAGATGGAAAAAGAATTTGATAATACAAATATAAAATACTTTGAAAACCTTCTTTCTCATACAGACCATGTAATAAGAACCCGAGCCGTATGTATATTGGCCGAGATCGCTTTTGAAGATGCAGTCTTTCCCATCAGTAGCGTTCTTAAGCAAGATAACGATGAGTTGGTTAGACATGAGGCAGCATTTTCTTTAGGACAACTTGGTTATACTAGTGGAATAAATGCATTGTCTGTTGCGGTAAAAGATGATCCCAGTTTTTTTGTAAGACATGAGGCCGCTGTCGCATTGGGAGTAATTGGTTCAGAACAATCTAGAGAAGTTTTAAACCAAGCACTCAATGACCCTAGCGAAGAGGTAAGAAAATCTGCTGATGTTGCAATCGCAAATTTGGATTATATAAACTATGTAAAAAGAATAAATAAATTTACAAAATTAACCGGTGGGTAACATATTAATTATTTTTTATAATGATAACGATTTATCGTAAATATATATATCATAATATAATAATTTATTTATTGTACGATTCTCTTTCTCATGATAACGATAATGACGGTTTTGATTCTCCTTTAGCACATATTCCAGCTAATATGCTTGAAGAGATGCTTACACAAACTACTATAATAGGAAATAATATTTTTAATAATATTTATCAAATAAAAAAAGAAAAGGAAACTTTTAGAAATCAGTTGATAAATGAACATTTGCTTGGACACGATAATAATTTTAAGTTCCCAATATTGCTTACTACATGTGGAATTGATGGGGCATATGCCATTGAAAGGCTTTTAGGTACTGACCTTATAGCAATAGGAACTATCGGAGTAGATGGACTAGTAAATAAATACAAATATTTCCCAGAATGGAAAGAAAAGAATCATTCTGTATTTATGAGCAGCGAAAAACATAATTCTGATAATGTTATTTTGGCCCGCGGTTTGATGATTGAATTAGAAATTAATCTTGCAGCCAAGGCACCACATGACCTAATCTTTTTAGATGGTTCATTAACTACTGCTTTGATTCATATGTATAAGGCAATTAACATACTAAAAGATCTTAAAAATCAAACAACAATCAAGATTTTGGAAAAATTTAAGGAATTTTTAATATCTTATAATAAGATTTTGAATCCTTTTACTGGTAAAGAAAATTCTAATTTGAGAAGCATTCCACAATTGTATGTGGGTATACCTAAATACACTTCTAGAAATGATATTGGGAATCAATTTTGTTGGCCAAATGATTATGATGATAGAGCCATTCTGACTTTGATTTTAAATGAGGGTGAGTACACAAAACCACGACCGTTTGCAAATAAAGAAAATTGGCATAAAAAGTTACCAAATGAGGATAAGGAATTAGATGCTCTAATGACTTCTCTTTTGCAGGGAATAAAGAATTTGAATGTAATTTATTACAAACCACATTATTGGTGTCCCGCATTACGAATAGAAATTCCCAGTTATATTGCGACAGATGAGGATTTAGTCTCAGGACTTTTACAAACTATAAAATACCAATGTTCAGTCCCTGGAATAATTGAACCTTATCCTCTCTTTTTGGCTGATAAGATGGTCAAAAATATATCTCCTGCCTTACCTGCATACAAACAAATTATCACAAGGAACATTACAGAAAACCAAATAGAATCAAACGATGTTGGGGATATTTTATTTATGATGCACTCCTATAGAACAGAAAGTGATATTTAATGGTAGATGATGTTAAAAAAACTAATTACTTTAATAATGAAAACGAAAAGGAAGCTGACGTAAAGGTAGATAAGAATTCAACTAGTCAATTTGAAGTTATGCCAGAAGATATTGAATATAAGGATATGGAATTCAACACAGTGGACAATGACTCAAACCGATTGGATGAGGTTTTAGATATAATTGACCCTATAGGAACCATTGGGTCTCCTTCATCTACTAATGAAATAAGCATAAACATTCTTCAAAATTCGGTTGCAAAAAAACTTGTAGGCGAATTAGGAATATTCAAGTATTTACAGGATTACAGGACTCACTATTCACTAGGACAGATTACAGAGATAGAATTGAAAAATTTTATGCTTGAAAATCCCACAATTAGATCTGTTGCTCGACAAAAAGGAGTTGTAAATACTATAAGCGGGATTCAGGATACTCATGTGGGGAAATTAAACTGTAGTGCTATTTTCAGCAGTGCTGGTGGTGGTTATTTTGAACCTAGTTTTTTGGGAACCGTACCTCCTACTGGAACTTATTTATACATAACGGACGATAAAATTTTAAATACACTTTTGGAGAGACAGCAAAAATTGCTGTTTTATTTGGGAAATGTATATGGGTCCAAAACTAAATTGCCAATGTGGTTTAAGCATTTTGGGAGTGGATTGGATGGAGCCGGTGAGGCATATCATTTGGGTATTTTTGGCTCTACAGGTTCAGGAAAATCTACACTTGCAAAAATGATACTTATGGCATATTCAAGATATCACCAGATGGGATTATTTGTAATAGACCCAGTAGGGGAATTTTCAAAAAATATAAAATCACATTTGTATCCTCAAAATAATGTTACTTTAGATAAAGAACATGATCATGAATTTGAAAACAATACGGATAAAAAAATTTATAACGGTTTTGAACTGGATATAAGAAAAATTTTACAAAATATTGGAAAAGACTTTCAAGTTATTAATGTTAGAGACCTTATCTTAGACAGATGGGAATTATTTGAGGAGATACTTTCTGAATCATATTTCTTTCCGCGTCTGTCAATAAAGGGAGAAAAGAAAAAAGAAGCGTCAACGGTAGTTGTTAATTTCCTACAAAATAAATTGCGTATCAACCTTACAAATCTTTTTTTTAAGGAAACCTTTGACAGCGTCATTAATACATTAAGAGACAAAGACAATATACAACCACTAATTTATGCCACTCCTGAACCAAGGGCAAGACTTAATGGTCTTTTAGAACAACTAACTGAACATGATAAAAATGAAATATTCGATAGGATATGGAAGCCAATTTCTGAATTATTTCAGGAAAGGAAAAATGCAACTACTGTAAAGAAGCTTTTAAAGAATTTGGATAATGAAAATAAACCTCTAATCATAATTGATCTGTCGCTCCAAACTGCACATAATATGAAACTGGATTATTGGAATGAAACAATACAAGCCCTTATTATAAAAAGGCTCCTCCAAGGTTTAGTTGAGATGGGCGAGAATGCATGGCAAAATGATAGGTCACTTAATACACTGGTTGTGCTAGATGAGGCACATAGATTTGTTAGAAGGGAAAGATATGATAACACTGATCTGGAAAGTGTCAGGTATACTTTACTAGATTCTGTCAAGACTACAAGAAAATACGGACTGGGTTGGATGTTCATAAGTACCTCCTTGTCTAGTATTCACAAAGATATTCTTCAACAATTACGCATAGTATTTTTTGGATTCGGATTATCTTTAGGTAATGACCTTATAACACTGAGAGAATTGATATCAGATAATAATGCACTTAAACTTTATCAGTCATTTACCGACCCTGCAAATTCATTTGATAACCGATCAAAAAAATTTTCCTTCATGAGCAAAGGTCCAGTTTCTCCCCTATCATTTTCAGGAACTCCACTATTTCTAAATGTTTTCAATTCTGCAGACACATTTGTTCTGCAAAACCATTTCCTAGATATCTCTGTAGAACGGAAGCGACAATTAACACAGTTAAACCAAATAGATGATAAAATTAGTCTTGATGCAAAGCATGATAGAATGGATTTAATAAAAGAATCAGAGTATGATTTTTAGTTTTTTGGGGTTCTTTGATTGTTAAGGCTATTTCATATATCTGATACACATTTAGGCAAGCGCCCAAGGAGAACACGGACCTCTTTAATAAATAACAAGTTCAGACCAATTGAAGACGACTTTTATAATACATGGAATGATTTTATCAATTATATTGTCCAATTGCCAAAATTAGAACGTCCAAATCTCATAATTCATAGCGGCGATTTTTTTGATACTCCATCAGGAACAGAGCAATCTCCACCACCGGAGTATTCGCGAAAGGTAACGGCAGAGACCTTTATGAAATTAAATAAAGAAAAAATTCCAATAGTAATTGTTGATGGAAATCATGGTAGATACATGCAATATCAAATTTCTCCACTTAGCGAATATTCTATTATTTTTGATAATGTCCATATCTTTACTCATTTTGATATCAAAGATGCGATAAGAAACAATAAGCCACTATTCAAAGATTTTAACGAATTTAATCTTAGAATTCATGCACATCCATCTATTGAATCGCATGATATGCCTCAACTTTACTCTAAATATGAAGAATGGGTATATACCCAAAATAAAAATATCAATTCAGACATGATAAATGTGAGCATAGTTCATGGAATGATAGAGAATAAAACATTACATAAAGATGTCATCAATGGGGGTAGATACGATTACATTGCAATGGGTGATAATCATAAAATGCAGGAAATATCTTACAATGCATGGTACTCTGGTTCGCCGCAACTATGGAGTTTTTCAGAATATGAAAATAGAAAAGGGTACATTAATGTAGAAATAGAAAATAACCATGAAGGTAATAATAAGTGTGTTAAAATTTTACCAAAAACTATACCATTAAAGAGAAAAATTATCTCTGAAAAAATAAAACTTTTCTATGATGATACAAATAGCAGTGTTATAAATCGTGTTCTTGCCATGTTTAACAAGAACAACTTACACTGTGCTTATGATTATCCAACTTCTGCAAGAGTAAGGTTAATTTTTCATGGAGACAAAATCATCGGAACATTGTTTAATATACATGAAATAATCACATATCTTAACCAAATAGCACTAGATGATGATAATTATAATATATCTGAATTTCTTATGGATTTTTCATATTTTACGTGTGAACCTTTTAAAACAGCCAATAATGAGTTAAACATGAGTTTATATGGTGAGAATGGTGATTCTGAAAAATTTATTGATTATCTTATAGAAAATCCGGAAACCGAATTCAAAGAATATATCTGTTCTAACAGAGAAGAAGATTTAAAAAAAAATAATATTGACCCTAACTACCTGGCAAACATATTTTCAACATTTTTACAAAAACATTCAAACGAGCTACTTTATAAAAAACACGATAATAATTATTATGATGTTTCTAAAAAAAATGCACTAATAAAACAAGAGAATCAATATGAAGATACTACAAATTGAGATAAGAAATTTTAAACCTTTTGACTTAGTATCGTTACCAAATAATGGTGACGATAGTCTGGTAGAGGGACTTTTTATTATTAGAGGAGAAAATTCACTGGGAAAAACTAGTCTAATTGAAGCCATATTATGGGGACTTTTTGGGGAAAATGTAATGGTAAAAAAAGACAGAGGGTTGATAGTAAAATCAGGCAAAAATGACTGTCAAGTTACGATAACTTTTGAACTTGGAGGAATAGTCTATAGGATTATTCGCAAAATCGAAAGAGGCATTACTAGAGATAAAGATTTGAAATCTTACTCAGATAATTTGATGACAAATCAGATAAAAAGCAATAAAAATAAAATTGGAAATAATATTCGTAGTGAATATAAATCAAAGGCCATTTTGTTTAAAAAAGAAAATGATAAATTTTTTCAAGTTTGTAGAGGAACGAATT
>CAZHFI010000002.1:0-76477 GCA_964531845.1 uncultured Nitrososphaeraceae archaeon | reverse complement strand
TAAGGATATTACTTCAAATAATGTTCAAGATGAAATTAATCAAAAAAATGCAATTTTAGTTCCACATGGAACTTTGATATCATCTCTTAATTCCAATGAAATAGAAAGTTTGAATTTTCCAATATTTGGTAACAAATGGATTTTAAGGTGGGAATCAGACAGATTGTTAAAACAAAAACTCATGGAAGAATCTTTATTGAACACACCAAAGCCCGTAAAAGACAAATTTGAAATAAAAAGTTTGAGTATAGTAAAGTTAAATGGTGCTGCTGGCGGTAAAGGATATTTTTTAGCGTGGGATAAAAAAAGTTTTGAAGAAGGTGCCAAAAATCTCATAAGTCAGAATATTATAAAAGATGAGAGTGAATTATATATACAGGAATTTATCCTTGGAATTCCAGTATATTTCCAATTTTTTTATTCTCCGTTAACGGACAATATTGAATTACTTGGAATAGATAGAAGATATGAATCAGATATCGACGGTATTGGAAGGATTCCTTCTTTAACTCAATTAAATACACCAATAGAGCCTACCTATCAAGTAATTGGTAATTTCCCCTTAGTATTACGTGAATCATTACTCTACGAGGCATATGAAATGGGTGAAAGATTTGTTCAAATCTCCAAAAAAATAGTATCCCCAGGAATGAACGGGCCTTTTTGTCTAGAAGGCGTATATGACAAGAACGGAAAGTTTACCACTTTTGAATTTTCAGCAAGAATAGTTGCAGGAACCAATTTGTATATTGCAGGTTCGCCTTACTCGGATTTGATATATGATGAACCAATGAGTATGGGAAAAAGAATAGCCAGAGAGATAAAATTAGCAATACAAACAGATAGACTGACTAGTATAATGACTTAATATTTACCAAAATCTTGGAGTTAATCAAAGACAAGATATTTTTATTGCTTCATATTAATAGTATTTAAACTTGCAAGATCAGCATGACTATCAAACCACGATGTTTAAAACATTGTTTGATTCATAAAGTATAAATAATTTTTAGAGAAATTGAAGTTAAATGCTAGAACAATTAGTTGGACCTTTAGCAAAAAGTCTTGGAATTGAACCAGCTATGGCATCATCTCTTTTGAGGATGGCATCAAAGATGTTACTCCAAAAAGAAGATCCCAATTCGGCGGCAAATTTATTATCAAAACTTCCTTCTGATATAACTGACATGTTTTCTAATGAAGAAAAAGAACAATTTACTACCGGTCAGCAGGATTTGAGTTTAGATGCAATACTTGACGGTATAGGAGGATTGTTAGGCACAAATAATAAGGATGCATCACTAAAAGCAGCACAAGAAGCTGCAGATGTACTCCAACATCATACCGGTGATGACCAATTAATTCAAAGATTGCTAAGCGGGATGAAAAGGGTATAATTTAACAAAACTAATTATTATTTTTTATTCGGTTGTATTCTTACACCGTTTTCTAGTTTCATAAACTGTGACTTTTAAAAATGTAAATTTAAATTGAGGTTTTTGAGATCTATTCAAATTGAAATTCAATGGAAAACAGTGTGACAAAATTATGAGTCCAAGGAATTATAAAAGTTTGTTTTACGGGTGTACTTTTATTTTTATAACTATTGTGATTATCTATGGAATTCAGACAAATACTGTAAATGCTCAATCAAGTCAGGTTTTATTAAAAAATGATCTGTCCTCAGAACTTAAAAATATTTTTGCAAAAATAGAACCATCAGTGGTGCAAATAACAAGTACCATAAAAAATCAACAGAATCCATTCCTATCTGAATTTTTTGGAGGTTATGGTGGACTGGAATTACCAAAATCTTCAGCGCAAGGTTCAGGATTCATTTATGATAATTACGGTCACATAATTACAAATAATCATGTAATATCAGATGCCGATGACATTGAGGTAACATTTGTGGATGGCAATACATATTCGGCTAAAGTTATAGGAACAGACACATTATCTGATTTGGCCGTACTTGAAATAGACGGATCTGCAATAGGTGTCCAAAAAATCCTTCCGGTCACTTTTGGCGATTCATCGAGCCTTAAGGCAGGAGAAGCGGTAGTTGCAATTGGCAATCCATTTGGTCTAAGCGGTTCAATGACATTTGGAATTATTAGTCAAACAAACAGATTACTGCCAGTTGAATCTTCTGGATTTTCAATCCCTGGTACGATACAAATAGACGCTGCAATTAATCCGGGAAATTCCGGAGGACCGCTTTTAAACATGAATGGAGAGGTCATAGGAATAACCACAGCGATATTTTCGCCTACCGGTTCCTTTGCAGGGATAGGTTTTTCCGTTCCTTCAAACACAATTAAAAAGATAATTCCGACTTTAATTTCACAAGGAATCTATCTTCATCCATGGTTAGGAATGGGTGGTGTAGATATTACACCAAAAATTGCTAAAGAATTCGGGTTAGTAATAACAAAAGGGGTAATAGTGGTCGAGGTAACACAAGGAGGTCCTTCATCAGGGATACTTCAAAAAGGAGATATACTTGTAGGAATAGATGGTATGGCAGTCAGAAAGATTCAGGATGTAATCACATACATTGACACGAAATCAGCCGGGGATGTTATAAATTTGCATCTTTTAGTACAGGATAAAATTAAGACGTTACAGGTGCAGTTATCTGCTATTCCAACTTAAAATTTTAATAACTTCTTATAATTGTGACCGTATAAACCTAAATTTTTTTAGATTATTTGGAGAAAAAATTAATTAGTATTATTTAATATTTCCATAGCCTTGACTGCACCTAAGAAAACCTTGTCATAGCACACTTGAATGTCATATTCTGATAATGTACCATTTTTATCGGCAATTCTTGTCACACAGTTAAAATAGCGTGTAAGTGCATGTGCCGGTTCTACCAAAAAGAGATTAAATAAAATGGAAAATATTATCAGTATACAGAATATTCCTAAAATAATAGATAGGTTATTGTTATCCAATATATTACGTGTCATTTTATTCATCTTTCAATCACCTCTCTTATTTTTGTCATCTTTATTTTTGTTATTGTTATCATTTTGTTCATCCGGTGATTCAGAAAAAACGATATGATAACACTGTATTACTTCATCTTTCATGGGTTCGGTCTGGAAATAAGATGGTTCGTGTTTATCATAGCTGTTTTTAACTGATTTTGATATACATTTATAAAATTTTGGTAATCCTTCGTCCAGTGTTTTATTACCTGTATCTATCTTAAGCAACGGAACAGCTTTTCCAAAAACAGGATGAGAAAGATTTGAATACAATAGTGATAAAGCAACCAAAGTAGTAGTTAATATTAGCAACTTTTTCATAGCGATTATATGATAACTTATATAGATTATATATTTTTTTTAAGAAGATAATGAAAAAAGTTACCTTACTCTTTTTTAAAGAATCACCTAAAACTCATTTATGAAAAAACTTTACATTCTAGGAGTCGGATCACCTGTCACAATATAATGTACACAATCACCAATGTAACAGGCATGATCAGATATTCTTTCCAAATACCTTAGTATCAACAATGTGGATACATAACATTTCATGTCATTTTTAGAGATGGTAGTAGATGTTTCTTGAGAATCAATTCTAAATGTCTTGTGTAAAAAATTTCTGTAAATAGAATCGACGCTATCATCCATTACATATAATCTTGAAGAAATGTCTTTGTCTAATTCTCTAAGGGAATTTAGGCTTAGTTTTATCATATCTTTTACCATAAGCGCCATTTTTGAAACAATTGATGTATCACATCTATGAGATGGTCCTATGGTTTCTAAAACTTCGGATATATCATAAGCATATCGTCCAAATCTCATAAAACCATATGAAATATCAAGACATGATTGCAAAAATCTCAAGTCAGTTGCAACGGGTTGATAACGTGCAATTAATTCGATGGCAAAATCTGCAATTTCCAGTTGCAGTAATCGTAACTTTTCGGATTGATCAAAAATGTTGGATCTTACTGCAATACCTTTTTCATATGATTCAATTGCAGTATTAACAGTAGTTTCCGATAAAAGAGACATATCAATTAATAAATTTTTAATTCGTTCAAGACCAATGTCCAATAATCTAGTCAATAAATAAGTATCTCCACTAATTAGCCAAATTTGCCAGAAATGTATCTTTCAGTTAATTCCTTTTTAGGGTTTTTAAAAATCTGATTTGTAGCACCGTATTCTATCAATTCGCCAAGGTACATAAATGCTGTAAAATCAGAAACTCTTGCAGCTTGTTGCATATTGTGAGTAACAATTATTATTGTAACTCTATCTTTCAAATTAGAAATTAATTCTTCGATTTTTGAAGATGCTAACGGGTCTAGCGCAGAAGTAGGTTCATCCATCAATAAAACTTCTGGTTGCATTGCAAGAGCTCTTGCAATACATAATCTCTGTTGCTGTCCTCCAGATAAACTGACTCCAGGCTTATCCAATTCGTCTTTAACTTCGTTCCATAGTGCAGCACCCTTTAAACTGTCTTCCACTATATCATGAATCAGAATTTTATCTTTGACTCCATTAAGTTTCAATCCAGCTGCCACATTATCTTTTATACTCATTGTTGGAAAAGGATTTGGTTTTTGAAAAACCATTCCGATTCTCCTTTTTATTATCACTGGATTAATAGATTTGCTATAAATATTTAGATCGTCCAGTAATACTTCACCTTTAATCTTTGCACCAGTTGTCATTTCATGCATTCTATTTAGACAACGCAAAAGTGTAGTTTTACCACAACCCGAAGGTCCTATAAATGCTGTAACTCTACTTGCTTTTATACTTAGATTAATATTTTTTAATGCTTGTTTTGACCCAAACCAACCATTGAGATCTTTGACTACCAATTTTGAAGTTGTGTCTTTTATTTTATTTTCCATATAACTAACTGATATTTCAGATGACGATTCTTTATTTGGAGCCAAATTTTCTAAGGCCAATAATAATGATATATTTAAAAGATTATTATTGATTATCTATATATTCAATATAGACAATATTGATGTTAATTTTCTACTGTACCAGTATTTTTACGAATTAAAAACCTTAATCCGACACCCAAAAACAATACGATAACGATGAGAATTAATGCAGCACCCCACCCAAATGAATGTGCTGAATCATATGGTTGACTTGCAAGTCTCCAAATTCGTAATGGTAATGCATCTAATGGACCAGTAAAACTAGAAAAGAACAAACTTGTACCTAAAATTGTCATGATAAGTGGGGCGGTTTCTCCCGCAATCCTAGAAATGGCCAGAACAATGCCCGTAATAACCCCACTTTTTGCAGTTGCAAGAACTATATTCAAAGTTATTTTTGTTTTTGACAAACCTAATGAATATCCAGCTTCACGTAATGAATTTGGAACTAGTTTCAAAGTTTCCTCAGTTACCCTAACAATAATTGGTGTCATAATAAATGATAATGAAAATGCTCCTGCAATTACGGAATATGACCCAAGTGTTAATACAAGAGTCACATAACCTACAATACCTATAACAATAGACGGGAGACCAGTCAAGACATCGTTAAAAAATCTAACTATAGAAGAAAATCTGTTATTTTTGGAATATTCTGACAAATATATTCCAGTTAAAATCCCTACAGGAATAGACATAGCAGATGATAATCCAATGACAATCAAGGTTCCCTGAATTGCCGGCCCTATTCCACCTTTTCCAGAACCAAGTGCCCCTGGTTTTTGTGTTAAAAATTCTAGACTTATAGCCGCAGAACCATTTTTTATTACTTCGATCAAAATACTGCCAAGTGGGATTATTGCAACCAATACGGATATAATTGTAAAAATTGTTACTATTTTATCTGTGACTAATCTTTTTACATACCTGTGTTCTATGTATTTATTTAACCTGTCCGCATATTTCGTATTATCTTTGATTTTAGGTTTATTCTTTTCTGATCTCATATTATTCGCCTAATTTGTAACACGCGTAGTTTTTTTAACCAAAAGCTGAGCAAAAATATTAATAATCATAGTTAAGAGCAAGAGTACAATACCCAATCCAATTAAGGCAGAAAGATGAATATCAGAAGATGCTTCATTAAATTCATTAGCAATTATGCTTGACAATGTCTGTCCCTGTGAAAATAAAGAATTGGGAATAGCAGCCGCCCCTATAACGTTACCTATGATAAGAGTTACCAACATCGTTTCTCCCACTGCTCTACCTAAACCTAGAATAGAAGCCCCAATTATTCCAGATTTTGCGTATGGTATTACAGCTGTTTTTATTGTTTCCCACCTTGTTGCTCCTAGTGCGTATGCAGCTTCTCTCTGGGAATTTGGAACAGATTTAATTACTTCACGGCAAATCGAAGATATTATAGGGATGATCATTATAGATAAAACGATTCCAGTTGTAAAAATATCTAGACCAAAGGGAGTCTTATCAAAGAATGGAACCCATCCATGAAATAGATCGTATAATGGTTTTTCAATAAAATCTCTTATCCAATATCTAAAAATAAAAAGTGCCCATAATCCATATATTATACTTGGAACTGCAGCTAATAATTCAATGATAAAAGAAAGCGGAGCTGCTAATCGCGCATAAGAGATCTCTGAAATAAAAATTGCAATGCCAATACTGACTGGAACTCCAATCAGGATGGCAATACCGGAACTTAAAAGTGTACCAATAATGTAAGGAAATGCTCCAAAAGATTCACGTCCTTCAACAGGGTTCCAGTTGCTAGTTATTAAAAAATTAAACCCTTCTTTTAAAAAAATATCTTTGGAACCCTCACTAACTGAGAATATAACTAAAAATAAAAGGAATAAAGTATATCCTGCTGCAATTATCACTATAGTTCTGAATATCTTTTCAGAAAGATGTTTATTTTTTGACAGGAAAATAGAAACGTTTTTTTTTTCAGAATTTAAATTGTCTATGTTATTTCACTTGAGATCTATACCATTCATAGATATATTATGATTTTACAAGGTAAAAATATAGTGCTAAATAAACTATATAGTATTTGTAATAAAAAAGTTGGTTTAGGAAATGGAATTTCCATTATAAGTAAGCGACTTTAAAGATTCTTGATTTAATTTTACTACTTCATCCGGTAATGGCACATAATTAAGTTTTTGAGCTGTTTTCTGTCCGTCTGTTATTGCCCAAGATAGAAATTCGATTATAGCTTTTGCTTTTTGTTCAGATATATTTGGATTTTTCGTTAATTCCTTATCAAGTAATATGTATGAAAAGCTAGCTATTGGATATGAATCAGGTCCTGCAGAATCAACTAATGTAACATTTGACCAAATACCATCACCCGAAGGCAATGAAGTTGCTTGTTCTTGTACTGCAGCCATAGTAGAATTAACTGAAGGTTCTATAAAATTTCCTTCCTTGTTTTTAAGATATGCATATGGTGTATTGGTAGTCAGTGCATAATTAAGTTCAATATATCCTATGGTATTTGGTGTTCCTTTGATTGCATTTGATACACCTTCGTTTCCTGGTGCACCAATACCAACTGGCCAAGAGACAGATTTTCCTTTTCCAACCTTATCGGCCCAATCTGTACTAATTGTAGAAAGATAATCGGTCCAGACAAACGTCGTTCCTGAACCATCTGACCTGTGAACTACGATGATATCATCGGAGGGAAGAGTCTTGTCTTGATTAAGTTCCTGAATCTTTGGATCATTCCATTTTGTTATTTTGCCTAAAAATATTTCAGCAAGAGTTTCACCATTTAATTTTAAACCCTTGTTAGGGATAGAAGGCAGGTTATAGGCAACTACTACTGAACCAATAGTTTCTGGAATATGAACGGCACCAGGATTTTTCCCTATTTCAGAAATTGTTAGTGGTGCATCAGTGGCACCAAAATCAACTGTTTTTTCAGTAAATTGTTTTACTCCGCCTCCACTTCCTATTGATTGATAGTTTATCTCAACGTCAGGATTTACATTTTGATATTCTACACGCCAATTATCAATAAGTGGGAATGGAAAAGTAGCTCCTGCACCATTGATTGTTATTTTTTCCTGTCCCAAAGCAACATTATGTAATAATCCTATGGACAAACCTCCGGCAATAATTCCAGTCAAAATTACTAGATTAAAAAAGTTGGATCTCATTGTAAAATTGAATATCAAAATAGTTCTTATATTTTTACAATAGTTTTAATATAGATTAAATTGATATTTGTGAACTATATAGATATCTATCATTATTATAAACCATGCTCATAAACTAATGACTTTTGAAGTATCGATTTGACAAATCTTTATACAATTATACAAGTAATTATGATTACCCTTAAATGAATTGAAAAAGATAAATAAATTATGAATAATAAATTTGTTAAAAAAAACAAAATTTCTTTTTATAAACCCAATGAACAGAAAAGGGAATTTTTAGAGTGGTGGGATTCGATTCCTAATGAGATTAAAATTAAATCAAAAAAAGATCAAGCAAATGATACCAATTCAATTTTTAATAATATAAATGCACTATTAATTCATATAAAATCTACCAACAATCACTTGTATAATCCAACTTTTGCTGAACTAAAATACTGGTTAGAAAATGATGTGATGAATTTCAATCAAAAATAATATATTAACTTGAAACGTTATCGACCTGATCTTGCACATCGTGAAATTTCTCTTGTATGGCTAACGGTCGTTTTTCTACGCTAATAATATCTCCAATAGTCAAGTTTAATGTTTCTTCGGCAATATCGCTAGCGTATTCGGCAGTTCTCTTTATATCATTTGTTATTAATTTTACATTTGTTCTCATTATATTTTTCGATGAAGTATTATCAACTGTATCATCCATTATCAGCAGCATACTCTTTTCTAAATCTGTAACTTCTTCAACCTTATCAATAATTTTATCAGCTATTTTGTAGTCTCTCCGTAAAAATGACTCTACGGATTCGGTAAGACACATCAATGAAAATTCACTAAGTTTTTGTAAATCCTTTATTATCTCTGAAGAAAAGACATCATTAATCAGTAGACATTTCTCTGCTATATTTGAGGCATGGTCAGCGATACGTTCTATACTTTTTACTACATATCTATAACTTAGACAATCTGAAATATTTTTTAGTCCAATTTCTCCAAGAATTCTAGAATTTTTTGTCGCCAGCATCAAATTTCTTAAAACATAAAGACTAAATCGATCAACTTCGTCATCGGATCTGATTACTGCAGTAGCCAATCCAGTATTTAATTCAGATAACGATATCATAGCATCTTTGTGCATTGATGATGCAATAAGATACATTCGTCTAATAGCAGTGTTAACAGATAATTCAGGAAGCCGAATCAGTACCTGAATGCTAATAAGGTCTGAAGAATCAGCTATTATTTCGGTTCCAACAAGATTTTTTCTGACTAGTTCTCTTGTCGCCTCACGTAAAATAGGATCTATTCTTCCTAGTCGGGTTTTGAGGTTAATAACATTAAACCCAGCCAAATATATTGATACAAGCTTCCTCTTTAATGAATTAACTGTTTCATCATTTAAAATATAGATAGTTGATTCTTCTATTGAATCAAACGAAAATCGTGTAACATCAGAAATGATTGAGAGAGAATTATCAGGTTCTCTTACAACCTTTAATGGGTCTCCTGATTTCAAATGAAGGTCGTGGACCCATTTTTTTGGTAAAGATAGAATATATGTTGATTTTCCAGTAAATTGGATCTTCCGTATATCACTATTATCACTAAATGAATACATATTTTTCAAATTCCTAACAATAGATATACGTGTTTTGTCAATATTTTATATATTTTATATAGATTATATATTTCTATATTTATTAGAATTCTTATTAGTTAAAGCCATAGTTTGTTTTAAATTTACAATATCACATTAAATAATTATCATGTGTATCTTTGCCAGTCATTCGTAGTATTTTTTATAACATCAATATTAATCCAATTCTGTAATTTGTGTATTTGATATTAAATAATGTTTGACTTTCCAAAGAATTTGCAATATTATTATGAAAAAATGATTTGAGTTGCTTGAGTTTTTAAGGTTTGAATTCTCTGATTTGAAATTCCTAATCTTATAAATGACGTAGAAATATTTTTGTTTAATAGATCTTCAATCAAAATAAATCCTAGTTTCATAAATGTGTCTAATTCACTTTTACTAATATCCAATAAAGTAAGTGGATAAATTTTTTTTCTGGTTATCATTTCCCTTAGTCCATTATCATAAGGATAGTTCCAACTCAAGATTTTTTGTCCTATACATTGGGCATACTTGATAGCATCATCGGATAATTTATTGTTTGACACTAACATTTCCCTATCAAAATCCTGATCCACAAGATCGAGTAATCTTGCATGAGTATATAGAGATTCTTTTAATCCAGTGAAAACATCGGGTATATTGTGATATTTGCATTCAATAAGATATTTTTCATTTGTATCTTTATAGATAGCAATTATATCAATTTCATGTCGTGCACATCTACCAAATACAAAAGAACCTGTTGACTTTATTTCATAACCAAATTTTTCAAGAAGCTTTCCTATAAATTTTTCAAAAAAGAAACCTTCTGGACCCATGTTCATAAGTGAGTCTTTAAGACCATACCTCTGTTTAATAGCATAATTTTCTTTTGAATTCAGATACTGGGAAATTAATTCAAATATGTGTCTAGTAGTTATACCATTGTAGGAATGTTTATAAACATACTGGGATATTTTTTCGGCCAGAGTACTATCTGCACCAGCTTTAATACATGTTGATTCAATTTTTTTTAAATTAAATGGTTTTCTTTTCCCATTGGCTTTTGTAACATACAGACGCGTCATTTGTTATATTTGAAGAAGGTTTTATTTCAAAATATGGAAAAAAATAACTAAACTATAATATTTTTTGCACTGTTACCTTAGCATAGAAGTGGTTGTAAATATCTTATATCTATTTCAGTTAATAATATTAAAAATGAATAGTACTCCTATTTATTTTAAAAATGTTTTGGATAAAACGGATTTTATTTTTTGCACTGTAAACAATTTAATCGGAAGAAGACAGTAGGGTAATTCCGGAAGTGCACATATTTACGAACTTCTGAGATGATTATTTTATAACCATAACTGGACAATGTGCATATGTAACAACGCCAGAAGCAACACTACCTAATAACATTTTTTTAATTCCTGCTCTTCCTTTGCTACCTATAACGATTAAATCAACTTTGTGTGTTTCCGCATAATTTATTATTTCACCATGAACAGAAGATATTGCAGATACAACATCTGTTTTTAATTTTAAATTCAATTTTTTTTCTTGTACCTTATTTGTAATCATTTCAAACCAAGATTCTGATTGTTTTTTGGCATTATCCAAAATATGTTGGATATGACTCGGGGTTACTAATCCAACTAGATTTGAATAATCATGTGAAGACAGGTAATATACCATATGAACAACTATGAGTTCAGAATTATATTTCTCTGCCAAATCAATGGCATATTCCACCGCTTCCAAGGAACATTTAGAACCATCTATGGGAACCAAAATCCGTGAAAAAACATTTTTCTCCATTTATTTTCTAACTAGTATAAATCGCAAGGTATTATTTTAATTATATCCGGATTCTTAAAAACTATATTATTAGGTCAGGTAGAAACTTTTAAATTAAAAAAATAACAAGACTATTTAAATAGATCGTTTGAAAATGTCTGAACAGTGAAATGGTATATAAATAATATAAGCAAAACAGCTAGTTGAATTTATATGCTTAGTTATTAATTTTCATTTATGTTAATCTTTAACTTTTTTGAGATTTAAATTTATAGTAATAAAATAATATTAATTCAAAGAAATGTTGTTAACGAATAACCATAACAGGACAATGAGAATATGTGACCACTCCTGTTGCAACACTACCCAGTAACATTTTTTTCAATCCAGTGTTTCCCCTGGTATTAATTATTATCAAATCGATTTTCTCTCTTTCAGATAAATTAAGTATGGTCTTAACTGCAGAATGGTCTTCAAGTATTATTGATTTGGCAATGATTTTTTCTTTTTCTAATTCTGATAGAGCAATCTTGTGATATTTTTCAATTGAATCTCTCATTTTGTTAAATTTTTCAATTCCATAGGTGGGAGCTGTAATTATGGTAGAAGGAATATTTTTAAAAGAAAAATCCAAAACAGTCAACAAAATTAATTCCGAATTAAACTTTTTGGAAAGAATTTTGGCATATTCAATACCTTTTTCAGAAAATTTGGAACCATCGATAGCTACTAGAATTTTTGAAAATAAATTAATTTCCATGGTATTAGGAAAATTCGTTGCTGTATTTCTACTTTTTGTCTATAACAAAGAATTGATTTGTAGAAATATTACTGAAAAATTGTATGCATAGGTAGCACTTACTTTTTATAAAGATTGAAATAAATGGATTAGAATCATAATAACAAAAAATAAATTCCTTATTTGTGTATCTAACTTATTATTTTATTTTCCATATATTTTCCAAAAATTCTTAAAGTTATATGAAAAAGTGACGGTTATAAATTTCCAAATCCTCGGTTTATTATAAAAATATGAAATTGTTCAGTTATGTTAGTTTTGAATAATTTCGGCCAGTTCATCAACTACTTAATTATTTTTCTCTTAACAGGCAATAAGAAAGTTCAACCGGTAATTACATTACATTCTATACAATATTAAAATTCAAAAGCCACGGCACTTTTTTATTTACTAGATAGAAGTCTCATATTTTATATATTTGATATTGTTTGGAATTTTTCTTCATGTTAATATTACTTTAAGCTAACTTAATATTTAACTTCGTAGATTAATAAATATCCAATTATTGTAAATAATTAAATTATTCTAAAAATTACATTTCGTATCTAAAACATAAAACAAAAAAGTTGATTATAATGGATGAGATATATTTCTTAAATTTACAAGTTCGTTCATAGGACTTGGTAATGTGAATTGACGTGTAAATGTATCATGGCCAATCATTGTTGATTTCCAGTTACTTCTGGAGGCAGTTTCAATAGTTAACACCCAATATGCGTGTATTACTTGAGCTCCATCTGTTTCCTGTAATTGTCCAGACCATGAAGTCACACAATTATTGTTTGTGATATTATTATCCCAAACTACCACCCATCCGATACTTTGATTTCTTTGCGATATTGTGATTTTTTTCAGTTCTACCCGATACCTGTATATACCTTGAGCAGAACCAACAGTTGTTTCATATTTTCCTTCAATTTGCCCATCATGAACACTATCAATAATCATTTTTGATCCGAGTTCGTTATACCAGATTCTGCTTTGTTGCATAACTATGATTTTCGTCGATTTTGATTAAAATAAAGAATATGGTATTATATAGGGAATTCATGTTAGCAATTTGTTCCTGTCAAAATTTTATTCCATATTGTCGATTTTCATAGTTGTGCAACAAAGCACCAGATTCCGTCCAGATCCAATTTTCAATAAGTATAATGACCATCCAATAAAGAATTACTATAAATAAAATTTTAATGTGATAAAAATGACACAAAAATCAAATTTTAGATATTGCTATTTTTTATTATCATAATGAATTTTCTTTCAGATTATTTTTGTAATAAAAAAGACATAATCGTTATTGGTTGTGCTTAAATTGATATTTTGAATTTCATTTATTAAAAAATGTAAAAAAATGAGATAATTTAAAAGTATAAGAATATAAAATGCAATCCACTTATTTATTTGCTTAAAAAATTAAAGTTTTATTGAATTCCAGTATATCAATAGTTGAACTCGAATTTAAAATGTTTTCAAAGAAAAAATGTTTTTAGTTCATTTGGGCTTGATTATAGATAAGTTGTATATTTTTAAAAAATGGTGGATTATTTAGTAACTTAATTTTTTGGATTTTTTCTGAATCATAATCAATCTAGATTCAATATTTTTTCTTTATTAATTAATGACTACTTATAATTGAACTTCAGCTACGGTTGAATTTTCTGTTGTCACAATATTGGCTCTGACATTGGCCAATTCAGAAAAAACCAGTGAAAGCAATTCTTTAGCAAAAAGTGACCAGTGTAATCCTAAGTCATGTTGAATAACAAAAACGTGTCTCCTAGAATCCTCAATTTTATGGTCCGATATAATACCGGAAACTTTCATATATTCTTGCAAGACCCCCAGAACTGACCATAGATCAAATTTTTTCTTCATAAACAGTACAGAATCCTTTATACTTTGATATGCTTTTTTGGCAGAATATTTAATTAATTCATCCCTATAAGGCTCTATAATTATTCCTTTATCTTGGGCAAGGATCATTGTTTCGTTAATAAGGGATGAAAGCATAACCTTTGGTACTGGCATCATTCCAAGTTTGTTTTCATATCTTTCCCATTCCACGTATTTTCTTAGTACTTGATTTACCAATACATTTAATGATATTTCGTTATTATTTGCTTCATTTTGTAATTCGTCTAAAACATACGAATCCAATCGAAAAGTGATACTTCTACTTTTTTTTGTTGGGTTTCCCGGATTATATTGCAATGAACTTTTACCATATCTATAAATTATAAGTTTTGCGAAGAATTGTGTAATTATATGAACATGATTTTTAATTCAGTAATCTTGTTTGAATATTTATCAACCTGACTTCTGTTTCTAAAACTAAAGTCAAATCTAGCCTTGATTTTATTACCACGTTTATACTCTGATATTATTGAAATATTCTCTGGGAATACTTTCTCATATGAAAATGAATGGTCCAATCCGGTTGATGCAGTTCCCATTATTTTAAAGAATTCTTTAAGGCTATCGTTTCCCATTATTTTTCCGTCTTTACTAAAAGGCTCCTTAATAATGGCATCGTGTGAAAATAAAGATATGAGATTTTGATAATCTTTAGTAGATAATAGGTTAAAGAATTCATTTATAATTTTCTTATTGATATCGATATTTCTCCGGTCTGTGAGCATAACGACTCAATTACAGGATAGAATAAATATATTTAGAATGCATTGTAATGCAAAATAATAATTTGAGCGTAAAATTGTAATTGAAACCCTGATTCAAGGTATGAAAATGGAATTTTGATAAAAAATGGTAGATCAGAGTACAAACTATTGCAATGTAAACCAACATTTTTTATTATCTAACTTATAAAATAGAATGATATGAATGAACAATTTCCAATTGACCCAACTGAGTTAAATGTATTAATTAATAATCCCACGGTTTTGAAAATTGTTGATATCGTAAATCTTAACAGCCTTTCGATGTTGGAGCTAATAGAATTTAACTGTACAGTTGATGAAATTAATTTTTGCTTGAAAAATAAAGTAATAACATTAGAAAAAATAAACCTACCAGAATACAAATCACAACATAAAAATTTAAAAGAAGTTTATAATACAACAAGTCATCATCATAGATATAGACTAACAGAGTTAGGCATATATATTTTGGATCTGGAAGAACCAACTGTTCAAGAATCATCATTTACAATTGAAGAACCTGAATTAGGTTCAAATCAAAAAATAAATGATTTATAAATTAAGGTTCTTTTTAGCAGACAAGGATTATGATACTACAATCAAAAATATGAAAGAAAAACGTTAAAAGAAAAAAAGTTAGAGTTAGAAAAGCATCGATTTCAGAAAAGGAAATGAAACTATGAAAAAAGATATTATTTTATGAATTTTATTTTATTTATATGAATATGAAATTATATGGACAACTGCTGTAAGTATACGCATCGAAAATTATCGATATTACCACAGTAGCACAGTCTGCCGACACCAAAATCCTCCTTGTTCTTTTCACAATGTAGGACAAATCGCAAAAAGTTTTTTTTGCAACTAGAATCACAGATCCGGGCTCATTAGCGATATCCATCTTAGCATGGTCGTCCCCTGTGTTTGGTTTTTCATGTGTTTGAATGGAAAGAAGGATTAAGTAAAATTAAAACAGGCAAAAATGTTATAAACTATAATCATATATTCTACGATACACATACAGATTTATTTTTAAACATCATTGATACAGATACTATAAAAATTGATTTTTGCTTTGATGGTCAATTAATGTAATCATTATTTTATCCATTCTAATTATAATTTAGAAAATTGGAAATGATATACTAAAATTTATTAAGGAATAATATTGCTCCTAGATTTTAAAATATTGTATCCAGCCTAACTATTTTTATCATGACATAGTCGATAACTCTAATAACTTGATTTAGAATATTTTAAAAAATGTTTAAATAATTTTTACATTACTGCATCCAATTCGTTTTTATTGATATGAGATAAATAATTACATATGGAAGACATGTATATTCCAATTAAAAAAATATTGGTCCCCTATGATGGAGATGAAATTTCAGATAAAGCATTAACTAAGGCTATAGAAATATCAAATGCATTAAAGGCAAAAATCTTAATGATTTACGTGATAGATACTAAGTTTTTACCTTCCCAAAACATGACAAAATACATCAAAGATAAATCTAGTTTAAAAAATGCTGCAGACCTTCTTGTTAGCACATTAACCAAAGGAGCTGAAACAATGCTAGACACCAAAATGTCAAAATTAAAGAGAAAGAAAACAGACATAAAATTCATAGTAAGAATTGGATCAACAGCAGACGAGATTATATCGTTAGCAAAGATAGAAAATGCAGATTTAATTGTAATGGGCAGTCAACAAATGAAGAAAGAAGGCACTCTTGGAATGGTTTCGAGAAAAGTTTCAGAAGAAGCTAATTGTCCTGTAATGATAATAAATAAGAAAGTAGGATTAAATTAAAATTTTGATTGAACAGTATATTCTGAATTCATCTAAGCCTTCTTTTTTAACGTACTTTATACTATTATTTAACCTCTACTACAAATCCTGCACCGTTTATCAATCTTCCAATATCATGGTCATTACCAACATAGGTACCCTCTTCAGGAAATACTACTTCAATAACCGACCCACTTCCAGGGGGAATTACTGTTTCATATTTCTTTGAGTTGTCTGGTTTGAGATTGACAGTATTTTCATTGAATTTTTCGTTAATGAGAGTTCCAGCAAAATTAAATGCAAGATAGCCTCTAGGTCCAGCATTAATAATATTCCATCTTGTGAGTTCACCTGTATTAACATGAAATATCTGTGGTTTCTCATTAAGGATTATACTACTAAATTGCCCAGATAATCGTGGCAAGTATTTATATGCCATACCATTGGTCAATATCAAATCTGGTGTGTTGGACATAAATTTATTAAAATCAAATGAACCGACTTCTTTGGCTCCCTTGAAAATTCCTTCGTCTGCATTATTGTAAAGTTCCCCAAAAATTATGTCAAACTCTTTAGCCTTGGTTTCGTTAATAGGGTTTACAACTATACCACCATACATTCCATTTGAAATATGTTCCCATATTCCATTGAGATTATCTCCATCGCAATGATATAGATATGCTCCTGGGTAATCCAGTTTCATATTCAAAGTCTTTTTTTCCCCTGGTTTTACTGGTCCTGTTGTAGATTGATTAAATCCATATCCGGAATGAAAATTCAAACTATGCACGTTATCACCGCTATTTAATAACGTTACTTCTAAAATATCACCCTGATTGACGTGAATAGTAGGACCTGGCAAGCTGCCATTGTAAGTCATTGCTTTGTACCATATCCCTCCAGGATGAAATGGATTATCGGGTGAAACATTCGCTATTACATCATCATTTGCAATTAATGTAATTTTTGTAATATTTTCAGTATTAGAATCCTTTTTTTGCGCTAATATTATATTTGTACTTTCAACAACATAAAAAAAAATGACAACTAATAACACAAACGAAAAGAATAGCATAATTTCCATCTTATGGTATTAAGATAGTGATGTTTAAAAGTTTTTAAAAGATAACAACTTATTTCGATCTTAATAATTTAACAGTCTAATAGAGATTATAGAATACGAAAACAAATTCAACAGTAGCAAATATAAAATTTACAAACATATAGTGATTTGAATTTTAGATGTATTTAATATTATTATATTACAAAAAATGGTATTTTATTTATATTTGATCATTTTAGACAATTCTGTGTTTATTTTCCCTATATAGCTGTCCATATATTTAATATGACTTCCATCCCAATACACCTTATTACATTTACTACATAAAAAAAAGATATCAATTGTATTTAAAATATAAGGTGGAACTATATTCTTTGACTTTATTTCATTTTTATCTGAAGACATTGTTAATTGATTATTACAAATAGTACAACGAGTAGAAAAAGGAGATAAAGTTATGTGTTTAATACCCAGAGAAGATAGAATTTTTACTAAATTTTCCATTTCAGTTATTTTATCCAACAATAGAGAATCAAGATTCAACCTGACTGTCCTCGCAAACAGATTTCTATCACCAGTTAGAATTATTCTCTTTTCTTTTATTGATATATCGATAACTTCTATATCTTCAATATTTGATTGATAGAATGTATCAAATCCTAAAAATCTTAACTTTCTTGCAATCTTTCCTAGCATTGCATCCGCTAAAAACTTACAAGATTTTTTTTCTATTTCATCCATAACATCTATTTTATTAGTATATATTTTTCAGATCTATCTTTTTATATGTTTCTATTTTTGTAGTTAAATACAGACGAAAATAAATTTATAGTCCAGATTAGTAAAAACTTCATATAATAAATGTCATTGTCTATAGTTGTGTAAAATCCAAATAGAGAAATTTGTGTTTCGGATTAAAATGATCAAGAATAGATTTTTTATCCGGTATTTGAATTGATAAAATACAACAACTATACGAAGAAATCCATATAATCGGATAACTCACTCTGATATCTTTCGGAATTTTATATTAACTTCATCAGATTGAATGTATAATCTATATAAATCTTATAAAGAAATTATCTAAAATAAAAATAAAAAATTTTTGAATTAAATTTCTTTAGAAAAATACGTGGTTTGTAATTTTTTGAATAAAAGTCAATTAACATTGAAATGGCATTCAGATACAGTTCAATTGTTTCTTGTATTCATAATGTGAGTTCATCCAAAAATTAATATTATTAATAAAAATTAGAATGACAGTAGACAATAATTGTAGTTACAAAATTGAAAGTTTGTTAATCTGAAGATGGTAAGAAATAAAAAAAATGATAATTCCTTGCTTTTACAGAGGTAATATGATTTTATTCAGAAAGATGATTGTGTTCCGTAAAATTTTCTAAAGATAATAAAAAAGTAAACTAATGGTAATTAGACATTGATACTTTCCTTTAATTTTTTGATCTAATATTTTGAAAATTCTATGGTTTATAGGCTCTATTGATTTAGCAAAATATCTTACATTTGATTGTCTTGATATGTACATCAAGATTTGAGGATTTTTAAATAAAAAAATTATCCAAAAACTCAGATACTAAATAGATATTCTTGTGCAAATTCTTTGTATAATCATTTCGAAGTCGTAAACATGGATTGTAGCTTCCGACCTGGATTTTTAGATGCCACTAAACATAGATTGTAGCTTAAAATCCACGCTCAGTTAAATGAAGTTATACATTACCAGAAAAACTAAACGATACAGAATGTCTAGTCAAAATGGGATTAAACATATACATGTTTCCTCACCTTTTTATGACATTTTAGAAGATTTCCAGTAAATCATGACAACAAGGCTAATTTACAGTAATTTTTCAATAGTTGTTATAGCAACTATTAAAGTTGAACTTAAAATAAAATCCGCTTATCACTAGAGATATTTTACTAATTAACCTTCTTTCTCTCTTTCTTTCTTCATCCAGTCCTATCACTGGATTTTTTAACAATTAGTATTGGCAATTGGAATACAATAGCTGCTTCTGTATGGAGTATCTCCAACGTGTATTGTTCAATTGCAGTGCATGTAATGAATAGATTAAAATAGAAATATGCTAGTAGAAAGAAAATTCATTTCATAGAATATCTAATGGTAAATACGGTCATCGTGTAGTATATTGACAATGTAGATGGAACAGCATCCAGAAGCCTGCAGTACACAGATTAAAAATCCATCTATATTCACATACGAGAAAAGAAGTTAGTAAACTAAACTTTTGAATGATTCAAAAGTGAGATTGAATAGAAATTTTTGATGATTTCTATCCATGGAATAGTGATAGAACAACAAATTGTGGTCTAGCTATGTATACAAATGGATGTCATTCTTTGTTTTGATGTACAACGATATCGGGAATAAAGATTCAAAGTAAAAAACAAGAGGTAAAAACATCTTAACAGAACCAATTCATATTATTTTGTTTTATCAGTAATTACGTTGAAAATTCAATGATTTGGACAATAACATAATGATAATGGATAAAAAATATTGAGTTATATTTGTTTATGTTTAATAAATTACGTAAACAACAATTGTCCAAAGATGATAATAAATCATACAAAGATGACAAATTAACCTTTGGTTATGATACGATTCTAAAAGAAAGTGCAGTTTTGACCACTTTCGCAGGAATACTTTTTGGATTCTTATTAAATATGTCCGTAAATGTGCCTAAAAATTTTCTCTACCAAGATAGAATTATTATCATTGTATCATTATCCTCGATAACTATAGCAGTGTTATTATTTATAATGCCAGTAATATACCACCATTTAGAATATCCTTACATTGATATAAGCAAGTTTAAAAAGAGAAGTCATAGATTTTTTCTTTTCGGTTTAATTCCCACAGGTATTACATTATATTTAGGTCTTGAACTTGCAATAAGTTCAATTACAGGTTTTGCTCAATCTTTTATTTTAGCGTCCTTGCCATTTATTTTGGTATATTTTTTATTTAGAGCCAGAAAGTATAAAAGCCATGAATAAACCGCAAACTATGGTACAGAATAAAATTGCCTGCTTTTAAATAAATTCGGAAAATAATTTTTATTGTATGCTATTTTTGATTTCCGTTATAAATCTCTTGTAAATAGAATTTAAATTATAGCATTATTACCAATTCCAGTCTATGAATTCGATCAAACTCCTAAGATATCGCAAATTGTAAGAGTTTGATAGAAATAAATGAAAAATGTTAATCGGATTTTATTATAAGAATGCGTCTTTTAAAAAAGTAATGATATAAGATAGAATTTTTATCAGAAAACTGCTCTTCTAAATAATTTTAAAATTTTTTATTTGGTTTGATTAGTTAACTAAAAAAACAACCATATACATACTTGAGTTATGAGTGCAGTCAGTGAGATAATGTCAGAAAAATCAATTCTATCGGTTAAACTTGATTCCAGACAAAACATATTTGATATTTCAAAATTAATGATAAAAAACGGTGTTGGTTCTGTGTTGGTAATTGATTCGGATAATTTACCAATCGGTATAATAACAGAAAGAGATATCATTAAAAAAGTAACTGCTAAAAACATTAGCCCAGGTCAGGCAAAATGCGATGAAATAATGACGTCTCCTGTTATTACAATTATGGCATACGATTCAATAGAAACGGCAACAAAAATAATGAAAAAAAACAAAATAAAAAGATTGCCAGTTTTAGAAGAAAATAAGAAAATAGTTGGAATATTGAGCATTACTGACATTATAAAACATCTTTCAAAAATTATGCTAGATGATTACAATAGAATTAAATCATTAAATTCCTATACAAATTTTAGTTAAAAATTTTTTTTTGTTGTTTTAAGAATAAAATATTAATTTACAAAAAATTTGTATCTGTGTAAGTAATGACCAATCATGTGTACAAAATATGAAAAGTAATTTTATTTGGATACATTGATCAATTTTTTTAATTTATTTTCAGTAATTTTCAAATAATGTTTTAATCCATATTTTTTATTGATTTTTTTATGACAAACCAATCTTTATCTGTTCCTTCTCTGTTTTCATAAAAAGTACCATTGAGAATATGATTATTTTCACTTTTTGAGATTTTTATTTCCACAAAACCAAAACGATTAAACTGTTCTGCTATGAAATAAGATTGATTCCCAAGTGGATATTGATCTGCACCGGCAGTTCCTGCAATGATAAAGATCGGATTTCCAGGGTCATTGTATTCGCGAGTATTATAGTCGGCAATAACTGGTTCTGATGAATTTGATGGATTAAATTTTAGTGGAAAAGTTCTTTGATAATTATGATTGTGAGCTTGAAGAACCAAGTCTACGCTATACTTTTCAAACAATGGATGATAAATATCTCTTATATTTTTGACACTCTCATGTTTAGATTTTGAAGAATACAACATTTCATAAAGATATACTACAATCCATTTGATTGATTTGTTTTCTGAAGCCAATTTTAAATCGTTTTGAACGAAGATGTATTGGTCGGAATTAAATCCGAATGGAATTTCAGACGACATGGCAATAAAGTGAACGTTTTTGAGATCAAATGAATAAAACTGATTGTCCAAGTTAAATTTTTCTACATATTGATCATAGCGTGTACTATTTTTAAAGTGAAATTCGTGATCCCCTATTGCTATTTTTGTTATGTTTATCAAAGGTGAGATGAGATTAAACCAGCAATCTGCATATTTTTGATATGAAAGGTCTCCCAACGCTAAAACCAATTCAGGACTATGATTTTTCATATTAATGACGGTTTTTTTGGCTTTTAGATCACATCCCCAGTCTCCCGCAGCCACAAAATTAAAATCATTAACTTGTTTGGGCTCTGATGCATAAGCAAGATTTGAAAAGAAATAAAACGACATAACCATCCCAAAAGAAATAATACAAAAGATAATGAGAGTATTTTTTTTATTGTCGTTCATTTTTAAGATCTAAAATAGATCTTGATAAATTAAATTTAATCTTTTTTCACATTGCTGAAAAAAGAAAACAACTATTCAGATGAAACAATTTCATTTAGGTTTATCTTTTATATAAAATTCAAATTTTCAAAGATGACTATCGATTTAACATCGTGCCAAGCCCAAGTTATACCACAATAAAACAATTCCGACGTATAGATTCCTATCGTTAAGAATAAATCAGAAACGATATTAGTTAATTAATAATAATCTTGATAATAAAAATTCTCTCTAAATCAAAATTATTTTCTGAAATTTTGACAAATAACCTGAAATCAATGGGAATGGATAGTCAAACAATATCTACAGAGGATTCGTTAGAAGACCAGTTAAAGAATGTAGAAATTCTCATTAATGACTCATTTAAAATCGATAAATCTTTTATTGATTTATCTCCAAATTTAAGAGTCATTCATCAGTCTGGAATAGGTGTTGATAATATAGATGTAAATCATTGTACATCAAAGTCTATTTATGTGGCCAATGTTCCTCTAGCTAATGCCATTTCTGTTGCAGAACATACCTTATTTTTAATGTTGTTAATGGCAAAAAATGTTAGGGATGATGAAAATGGATCATCATTAACTAAAAAAAGGATTTCAAATTTGATGGGTTCTGAATTGCATGGAAAGAGATTAACAATAGTAGGCTTAGGTGCAACGGGAATAGAGGTAGCAAAGCGTGCTAGAATTTTTGGAATGAAAATTTCAGGTATAACAAAACCTCCATTTTCAAGGAAAGGGCTTGATAAAACATATTATGTTGATAACATTGACGAGCCGGATAAATTAATACAGTATCTTGTTGAATCCGATTATGTATCAGTACATACTCCACTTAATGATGAGACTAGAGATATGTTTGGAGAACGAGAACTGGGTTTAATGAAAAAAACTGCTATTCTTATAAATGTAGCAAGGGCACCAATTGTAAATAAAAAAGCATTGTTTGATGCATTAAGTCAAAAAAAAATACAAGGAGCGGCATTTGATGTTTTTTGGCAAGAACCACCAAACAAAGATGACGACTTATTACGTTTGAATAATTTTATACTCACCCCACATATAGCTGGATGGACATCTGAAGCAATAGAATCAACTGTTAGAATAATCTCAAATAATATCCTAAGGACAGTGAATGGTCAAAATCCTTTAACCATAGTTAATTCTGAATTATTATAGAAATCACAGAGATGCAGTATTGTAAAGTTATTGGAGTCTTGCATTTGGGTTCATTTTCATTTTTATCGAGGCTAGCATTTTAGTAACTTTTTTAAATTAAAATCCTTTTTCTTCCCATATTAAATATCCAAATGATGGACAAGACTAAAACTTCAGATAATAAGTATATAAGATAACGCACATTTTTTACTGCAGACCTACAACCAAAAACCAATATCGTTCAATTAATAATGAAATTTGAATGAATGAATGATTTGTTTGGACGTAGGAATTGATTAAACATGTAATTAGAAACCTAAAATATAGAGGATAAAATTGTTTTTATATATTTTATAGATTGCTGGTTGAATTTGGACATGACAGAGTTTAAGTTCTCAAGATACTGACTTTCAAAATAAAATTTTACTTTCTATGAAGACAGCACAACTAAAGGCCAATTTTCATGAAAAAACTTTTAAAATCATTTAGAAAAAAATTCCCTGAAAATAATCATAAAATTAAAAATGTTAATATAACTTGATTTTATCTCAAAATATGAAAATTGGCAGATAAAGAAAAAATGGAATCGAGATTTTCGAATCCTAACTTGTATGTTCCCAAAGCAATGTTTTTTACAAAAGGAAAAGGAGTTCATAAAGATTACCTAACAAGTTTTGAACTTGCACTACGTGATGCTAAAATTTCAGATTTAAATCTAGTTACAGTTTCAAGTATTAAACCTCCACAATGTAAGATTATTAGTATTAACGAAGGAAGAAAATATTTACTTCCAGGTCAAATTACCTTTGCGGTAATGGCTCGTTCCTCTACAAACGAACCCAATCGTCTCATAGCATCGTCTGTAGGATTGGCACACCCTGCCAATGATGGACAATATGGTTACTTGTCTGAACATCACTCCACAGGTGAAACTGGTCAAAAGGCAGGAGATTATGCAGAAGACATGGCTATGGAAATGTTAGCCACTACAATGGGTCTTCCTAATGACCCGTCTTTAAAATGGGATGAAAAAGAGGAACAATGGAAATTGTCTGGAAAAATCTACAAGACCCAAAATTATACTCAATCAGCTGAGGGACATAAAGATGGATTGTGGACTACTGTAATTAGTGCAGCAGTATTTATCCTCTAAATTAATATCTCTACATTTGATCATTTTTTATTTTTAACAACCCTGATATTGAATGTGAATTTGGTATGTATATTTCGGCAACGAATTTTTTCATCGATGATATCGAAGAATATTGTATTTAACAGTACTCCTATAGACTAAACTTAACTTATTTTGAACCCAGTCAGTTACTTTGTTAACGTGAATTTAATTTCTAGATAGATATTATAGTTATGAAATTAGAATTTAATTTATTCCAATTTCAGTCTCTAATTTCGTTTAAAAATATGAGTAAGCAAACCATTAAAGCTATTTAAAAATATTTGTTTATCCTTTTAACATGGTAATTTGTAGAATAGAATTTTATTTACTAAATTTACAATTCCGGAAACTTATTGAAATAATTTTAAAAATAATATTCAGTTTTAGAATAATGGGTTTAATGAAAAATTCTAATTATGTGAGTTATTGATCTTTAATAAAAAATTTTATGATTTGTTACTATTCTTAAGGGTATATATCATGTATATGAGAATAAAAAGACATGAATTTGTTCTCAAAATGAATTTAACGGTGTCTATTCACAACCATGAAAGTACTTGTTCAAAATGTTGAAATACCACCTCAAACAGATAATGTAAAATCTGATGAATGTGTGTATTGTCATAAATAATCAACCAACAAAGAATATCAAAAAAATAAATTTTGAGTTTTTTTTCATATTCCATGGATAAAGAAATGATAGAAAGTTTAAATTTTAAGTTATAAGGTTCTTGGTTATTACCAAAGTTAAGAAACTATTAAACTACATAATAATATAGCTTATCTTTGGGCTAAAAATTTTTAGATAGTCTTATTTTGAATAAATTTGATATACTATTTCCTGCTTTGATACAATGTTGGAAGATAAGAGAATAACGATGACTCATGGGGCAGGAGGACTTGTAATGAATAACCTAATAAAAAATCATATTCTCAAGTACTTTAGTATTAAACATCATGAAGTGCCATTAAGTGAGTTAGAAGATGCAGGAATAACTGAAGGAATTGTATTTACTACTGATTCGTATACGGTAAAACCATTATTCTTTCCAGGTGGCAATATTGGAACAATGGCTGTTTCAGGAACTGTCAATGATTTATCAGTTATGGGGGCCGAACCTATAGCTTTATCTTGCGCTATGATGGTAGAGGAAGGATTTTTGATTGATGATTTGGATGAGATAATAAAAAGTATGCATGATACCTGCAGAAAGGCAAATGTAGATATCATAACTGGAGATACAAAGGTTTTAGAAAAGGGATCTCTAGATAATCTTATTATAAACACATCAGGGATTGGAAAGAAAAGTTATTGCTTGGACAAAAACTTTAAAGTCGTTAGAAAATATAGACCAGAATTTAATTCCGATTGGTTGCTTGACTCTAATATAAAAAAAGGAGATAAGATTATACTGTCAGGAACATTAGCTGACCACGGAATGGCTATAATGTCTGCAAGACAAGATTATGGATTTGAAAGCAATATTTGCTCTGATGTAGGTCCTCTAAATGATTTGATAACTAGAGCATTAAATGCTGGTGGTATTGTTTCTATAAAGGACCCAACACGCGGAGGATTGGCAAATCTTTTAAACGAGTGGTCTGAAAAGTCACGGATTGGATTTTTAATCAAAGAAAACAAGATTCCATTAAAAGAAAATGTAAAAGCAGCACTTGGGTTTCTAGGCCTGAATTATCTGGAAATCGGAAATGAAGGAAAGGTTTGTTTAGCTGTGGTTTCAGAGAAAGCAGATAATGTTCTACAAGCAATAAAGGAAACGCCCGAAGGGAAAGACGCATCTATAATTGGAGAAGCGGTTTCTGATTTTGAATTTCCTATAATAGAAACAATTATCGGTGGTAGACGGATCATTTCAAAACCTTCCGGAGACCCGATACCTAGAATTTGTTGATGATGTGGGAATGTTTAGAGGAATTACTGAAGATAATAACGGAAAATTAATTTGTAAAATATGCGGATATGTGCAATATGAACTACCACACCATCATGGGAAACCTTTGAGATGGTTCATATCAGGAAATTTTATCAAGTTTGAATCCTTAAAATGCGTAGTTTGTGATTATACTCATCCTATTCCTTCACATTGCAACACTCCAATGCATTACTCTGAGGGAAATTACCTAGATTTACCTGATTTTACAAAAAAAGACCTGTCTGGAAATGGAATGTGAAGTATACATGTCTCTTTATTGGTGTTTAAAGTTATCGCATTATCTTTTATTAATAGCAAAGGATGAATTATATAAAAATAATTACGTAGTTGCGGAGATTTGTTTATTGAATTTTACCAATATAGTGGACACACTGATATTAGATTCAGGTTTAATCCAAGACAAAGAGTATAAAATACTAAAGTATTCTGAAAGATTACATTGGATAGAAATGATTGATCCAAGCTTATTAAATGATTGGAATATTATAAATTCACTTTTTTTAAAAATATTTAAAGAAAATAATAATGAGATAGCGAAATTAATGATAGAGATGGTTGAAAACCGATTAAAAAAAATGGGAATTGAAAAGTATGTAAATTCATTTTAGATTGATTATTTAGATTTAATGTTAGTTTTTATAGCCAAACATTTGGCCCAGCACTCATAAAATTCTATAAGAAATTTTGCCTCATGAACGCATCTTCCCATTCCAATTACTCCATGATTTAATAATATAATAATACCAAATGGGATGGTGTGATTTAATGTACTGGCTAAACCCACCATATGTCCTAATGCCTTAGAACCTAATTGTCTGTAATCTATTATTATTGGTGGATTTTTTTGAATTAAAATGGAATCTATTTCTGGTTTTTCTCTTAACATAAATATACCGTCAATTTTAGTGTCTATCAGATCAGCAGATAAAAAATATCCCAAGGTATATGGACTGTGAACATGACAGACAGAATTAATATCAGGTCTGTTTTTATAAATAGCAGAATGAAATGGAACCTCTATCGTAGGACGGAGGTTACCCTTTAATACATTTCCGCTTAAGTCAATTAATATCAAATCTTTTTCCTTTATATGTGATCTTGGATATCCTGATGGAGTTATCCAAATCTTATAAGGATTTTCAGAACGAAAGCTATGATTTCCTCCCCCAACAGATACAAATCCTTTTAAAAAAAAACTTTTTACCGTTGTTATTAGTTCCTTTTTGAATGTATCATCATTGTATACTTTACAAATATCGCATAACATTTCTTTTCAAAATTTTAGTTTTTTTTTTGGATTCCATATAACCGAAAATAAAAAGAAATTAACAACATGTCATATTATCTTCAGAAAAAATAATGTAATTAATTAATTTTTATTATTTAATAACCATAACAGGACAGTGTGCATATGTCACTACCCCTGATGCAACACTTCCAAGTAACATTTTTTTAATTCCACTTCTTCCCCTAGTTCCCAATATTATTAGTTTCACTTTTTCTTTAATTGCGTAATCTAGTATTGCTGCAATAATAGAAACTGGTGTAGTGACGACCTTTGTTTTTATTTTTTGGCTGTCAAAATTCTCTTGTTTCATAGATTCGTTAATAACTTCTTTAAACCAGGTTTCAGCATCTTCTGTGTATTGTTTTAAATATGAGCCTGAGACAAATCCAAAAACACCTGAGGAATCTCCATGAGATATTTTCGAAGGAACTACCGAAACTAAGATAATTTCAGAGCCATACTTGGAAGCAATATCAATTGCATATTTTGCAGCTTTCATTGAATGTTCAGAACCATCTAATGCCACTAATATTTTCTCCAACCCTTGATTAATCAATATATTAAAAATACGCGTAGACATTAATAAAGTATTATCATACTAAAATAATAATAATAAAATCCGTATTTAATTTTTTATACTAAACTTGATGGAATGGTATGAAATCATCTTTGAAATTTTCTAAACGTATTTAAACCAGTAATAGTCGTATGCTATACTTGGTTGGATTACCATTAAAATTCTAAACATTAGTAACTAATCTATGGTTAATATCTTGAAAATCTAAACCAATGGTTATGTTATATTTTCAATGTTCAATCCAGTCAAATTGTCAATATATTTAAAAATTAAATTACAAAATTAAATTTACTAAAAACCAGAATATTTTCTTATTTTACTTTTTTTAAATAATATTTGAAAGATTTAATATGAAATTATTTTTTATTTTCTTTTAGATATTTATCACCGGAATCTGTTACTATATATTCATTTAAAACAGTCTCATATCTTATAAAATCTGAATCTGCTAATTTTGCAGTGTACAGTCTTAGTTGTTGGTCAGACAAAGACAACTCTATTGCAATATCTTTCTTTGACAATCCTTTTTTCACTAACAAAAGTATTTTTATTAACATATCAGAATCAGCAGAATTTACTCTTTTTCTCATTAGATTTTATTTCTATTTGATCTCTAAAAAGATTATTGATCGAACATCCAAAGTAGTTATGATTTAATGATTAAAAAGTTCCATTTGATATAACTGAAAAAATTTATCTGAAGTAAAAACCACTATTATTTGTAAATTGTTGCTTTGTTGCATAACTATGATTTTCGTCGATTTTGATTAAAATAAAGAATATGGTATTATATAGGGAATTCATGTTAGCAATTTGTTCCTGTCAAAATTTTATTCCATATTGTCGATTTTCATAGTTGTGCAACAAAGCATAAATTGTTATAAGTTTGTTTATACTATCTATTTCATGCAAATCACATCTGACAAAAAAATTGTTAGACATGTTATTGAATTTAAATCAAATGATTTAAAGACAGTTATTTATTCTGTTGACCCCAACAATACAAACCCAATCCAGTTAAACAATCCTATCCTTATAGTTGGATTTCCAAGCTCAGGATTGATAGGTACTATCTGTATTAATTATATTGTAGACAAATTAAAAATGAAACAGATATCTTGTGTGGATTCTGAATATATTATGCCTGGTGTAATCTATTTTAAAGGAGTACTAAAACACTCCTTTAGAATTTATGCAAATGATTCTGGAACATTATGTGCCTTGATTTGTGAATCACCTATTTTTCTAAAAGGAATTCATTCTATTACTGATGCGGTAATACAATGGTGTGTTCAGAAAAATATCTCAGAAGTTATGACATTAGGTGGAATAGAAACGTCACAAAATTATTCAAAACGTGAAACAATTATTTTATCAAGCTCCACAACTGATAATTTTATTTTGGATTCTAATGCAAATGGAATTGCAGATTTTCTGGAACCCTCGTCATTTATAGGAGGAATTTATGGTGGAATCATTTCAGCATGTCTTTCCCAGAATTTACATTGTACTGCTTTGTTTGCCACGACCAATACTATTAGTCTACCGGACCCTGAAGGAGCGGCATTGTTGATAGAATCCATGGCAAAAATAACTAATAAACCAGTCCTAAAAATTGATACCGAAGATCTTTGTAAAGAATCCGAAAATCTCAAAAAAAGTTTGCAAGATTTTGTTAGGTCCTTAAAAGATCAAATGCCCAAAGAACTTAAAGAATCAGAAACATCTATGTATTCATAGTTCCCACATTAAAATAAAGCAATAAAATTAAGTTAATTGTAATAAAATCTTACAATACTTAATAAGATCGAAATTACTCGAAAAATCACCACGACTTTTTACTTAGTTTTCATAAAATTGCGTTTGGGTACCAAATTGATGTAATAGATGATGGAATAACGATGATGAATTATAATTATTGGATGAAAATGGATTCATATCAGTCATTGAATAAATTTTTTATTTTCCTAGACGCAAATCCAATAATGATTCCTTAATGTCGATGCTTTTGAATTGGAACTATTGCTAAAATGAATGGAAAATACAACTGATTAAAAGTTAAGCACAAAGCATCATGTCCAGTAAGAACAGATTTGGTTAAAAAATATTTTCCAATAAATAAATGCAATTGAATCTATGGTAACAATATCAATTAATTGACTATTATAAGGAATATATATCATACATGAAATTATTTAAGATTGCGATTAAAATCAAATAACTTTATTAATGAATTAGACATATTAGTATTGATGGACAATAAAAAATCTGTCGTTTTCAATAATTTTGATATCAAATTAATTCATAAACTGAGTATCGACCCGTATATTTATAAAATAGTTAAATTTATTGAACTAGCTCATCTCTCTATATTGGAACTTTTAGAATTTGGGATTTCTATAGATGAAATAAATCATGCATTATCAAAACAGGTCATAGAATTTGATAGATTAGTTCCTTGTATTACATCAATAATGGAAAGTGACAGTGATAGAATCACAGTTTATAACTATAATAACCTAAATCAAGTATTAAGTTGCAAAGTCGTCTTATCCGAACTTGGCAAGTCTGTTTCACAGTATATTAGAATCCTAGATGAAGAAGAAGAACAATTAATTAGCGGAGTAAGCCAAGTCATTAAAAAATCCGAATTTTTTATCAAATAACCAATTCTCATTTAATTATAGTATAATATTATTAATTTAGAAAAAATTAAGAATTTTTTTTAAACTGTTAGTCTATATTGTGGTATTCTCGCGGAATTTCCTTTACAAGTCGTCTGTATTTGGATTCTAATTGCATCGTAAAATATACTAGGTCCTTTAAAACAACATAATATTTCTCTTTATTATTCTCTTCAAGTGATTTTTCAAAAATTGATATTTGATCAAAACATTTATTTCTAATCTCATTTTTGTCATCCTCAGAGATTGGATAATGTTCATGAATGAAATCCAATTGATAAAACAGGGTTTTTAATACATACCAGTTAAAAACTCCTTCATCAAAATCAGATAATAACGATACCAGGATTAAATCATCCGATATATTTGTGCACCCAAAGAAATTATTTTTTTGAATAGATTTTTGAAGGTAAGAGATATTTTCTTGAAAGATTTCAAAAATTCCTTTCATATTTTAAATTAAATTCAGAAATCTGATATAATTGCTTCGTGGACTTCTATCTTGTGAACAACTCAGAAATACAAAAGGCTTGTACACCTTCTTACGATTTCATATTATTATATTATTGAATATTTTGGTCATGGTCATCGTTTTTTTTAAATTTAAAGTTTAAACAAATATAGTAAAGTTCACTACTTTCTTTTCTACTGGCATCTGGCTTTGCGATATATACTTTTTCAAACACTTGCTTCATTTTTCCTTCCAACTCTTTGAGCATTTCACCCTGAAATACCTTAAATACAGCACTGCCTTTTTGTTTTAAAAGTTTGCAACACAAATTTAATGCCTTTTCAGTTAATAATATCTGCTTTACATGGTCAGTTTCCCATAATCCACTTACATTAGGTGCCATATCTGAAAGCAAAACATCAATTTTGTTACTGGTAAGGGTTTCAATTTTTTTTATTGATTGCTCATCTTCTATATCTCCTTTGATTATCTGTACATCTTTTATTGGTTCCACATCTTTAATATCAATCCCAATTATTAGACACCTGTTATTGGTTATATCCTGGATAACTTGTATCCATCCACCAGGGGCACATCCTACATCTAATATTGTCATATTGGGTTTAAATAAATGGTATGAATCATTGATTTGTTTCAACTTGTAAGCAGACCTGCTTCGATATCCTTTATCCTTTGCAAGTTTTCGATATTTGTCTCTTCTTGCGTCGGAGAGTTTCATTAGAATCTGTTAAAAGTATAAATAATAATAAAAATTTATTTGATTTCTCATATCATTAACCCCTTAAAAGTGAATTATAAAGTAAAAAAGGTATTGTAAATATAATAAAGAATTTCATTAAATATGGTTTTGCAGTATGCATAATTAATCTGAACCTATTTTGAGAAAATATAAATATTAACCAAATCCCAATAGTACATATGCCTATTAATTCTGGAGAGGAGTATATAGCAAGTCTTAGAAATAGAAACCTTAAGGTCTATCTTTTTGGTGAACTTGTAAAAGAGCCAGTAGACCATCCAATGATAAGACCGTCTATTAATGCAATTGCCGAAACATATGATTTGGCAAATAAAGAACCAGAATTGGCTACTGCAAAATCATCAATATCTGGATTAACTATCAATAGGTTTTTACATATTGCCGAAAGTGCAACAGATTTAGTCAATCAAAATAGAATGCAAAGGAAACTAGGGCAATTGACTGGAACTTGTTTTCAAAGATGTGTCGGAATGGATGCATTAAATTCATTGTATTCTACAACCTATGAAATCGATCAAAAACATAATACTACTTATCATAAAAGATTAACTAACTTTATTAAAAAAATTCAAGAAGATAATTTGGTAATAGGAGGAGCTATGACAGATGTTAAAGGTGATAGAAGTCTCTCACCATCTCAACAGGACGATCCTGATTTGTTTGTACATATAGTCAAAAGAGATGAGAATGGTGTTTATGTCACGGGTGCAAAGGCACATCAAACTGGATGTATTAATTCACATTGGTTACTAATAATGCCCACAATGAGATTGCAAGAAGAAGATAAAGGATATTCAATTGTAGGGGCGATACCAGTAGATGCTCCAGGCATTACCTACATCTATGGACGACAATCATGCGATACAAGAAGTATGGAAGAAGGGGACCTAGATGCTGGAAACTACAAATATTCTGGTCAAGAAGCAATGGTAATTTTAGATAATGTTTTTATTCCCAATGAACTCATTTTTATGGACGGAGAATATGAATTTGCTTCCATGCTTGTAGAACGATTTACATGCTACCATAGAAGAAGTTATGTATGTAAAACGGGGTTAGGAGATGTCCTGATAGGAGCTGCAGCATCGATTGCTGATTATAATGGCATAATCAATGCTTCCCATATCAAGGACAAATTGGTTGAAATGACTCACCTTAACGAAACAATATTTGCAGCTGGAATTGCTTCATCATATCAGGCGCGTAAAACTGCATCGGGTAATTTTCAAAATGATGATATGCTTGCCAATGTATGCAAACACAATGTAACTAAATATCCCTATGAAATTGGAAGATTGGCACAAGATATTGCGGGAGGCCTCGTAGTTACAATGCCATCTGAAAAAGATTTTCGTGGTCCTGTTACAGGTCCACTTTTGGAAAAATATCTGAAAGGAAGGAAGGGAGTTTCTACCGAGGACAGAATTAGAATACTACGACTTATCGAAAACATGACTCTTGGAAGAAACGCCGTAGGATACCTGACTGAATCTATGCACGGAGCAGGCTCACCTCAAGCACAAAGAATTCAGATAGCAAGACAGATGCAACTAGAATACAAAAAGAAACTTGCCAGAAAGTTGGCCAGTATTCATGAAACAGAGGCAACGGAAGATTTAACCAGAGAACAATCAGATTATTTTGATAAAATCTTTGGTACTAATAAATAATTTTTCATTTTAAGCTTACAAGGTATTTAAATATCATTCTTTAAAGGATCGCGTATCCGTTCATGAAACAATATGACGTAGATGAAAGTTATAATAGTGAGGACTATATTCTACAAATAAAAAATTTAAAAAAATATTTTACTTTAAATACTTCATTTCTAAATCTATTTTCAAAGGAAGGAAAAATCCTAAAGGCTATCGATGATGTTTCACTGAATGTAAAAAGTGGAGAAGTTCTTGTTCTGGCTGGTGAATCTGGATCTGGCAAAACCACCTTGGCAAGATTGATAATGAAGTCAATAGACCCAGATTCTGGTAAAATTTTTTTTGATGGTCGTGATATTACTAATCTTGGTAAAAAAGAAACTCTCAAGTATAGGTCACAAATACACATGATTCATCAAGATCCTTATTCTTCATTAAATCCCAGATTAAAAATTATAGAATCGTTATTAGAACCATTAAATATTCATGAAAAAAAACTATCAAGAGAAAAAAAAATTGATATCTGTTTTAAAGCATTGCAAGAAGTAGAGCTCGAACCATATGAAGAAATTGCAGAGAAATATCCTCATATGTTATCTGGGGGGCAAAGACAGCGTGTAGGGTTTGCAAGAGCCTTGGTTTTAAAACCAAAAATGATACTTGCTGATGAACCTGTTTCCATGCTGGATACACATATAAGATTTCAGATATTAACATTAATGGACGGCCTGAGAAAAAAATATAACATCTCTTTTTTGTATATAACACACGACCTTTTAACTTCAAATGTTATAGGAGATAGTATTGCATTAATGTATAAAGGTCAAATTGTTGAATATGGAAATCTTGCAGAAATTTTAAAAAATCCTCTTCATCCATACACTCAGGCGCTAATTGATGCGATATCACAATTTAACCCTAATAATTTGAAAAAAACAAAAGAGATTAAAGTTGCAGATAGACTTTCTCCAAACAATACGGACAACGGTTGTATTTTTTATAGCAAATGTCTTTTTGCGATGGATAAGTGTAAAAAACCGCCATACTTTATAAAAAAGAATCAGGAACAGTATGTGAAATGTTTTTTATATGAAAATAAAATATAAGTTGTTAAATTTCATATCTTTTAGCTAGATATTTGCAGTATTCCAGTACTTCTAAATTCCTGTCGATAATGATTTTTTCTTCCTGACTATGAATTTGTTCTTGCTCTATTTCCAGAAATTCAATTCTTTTGTTTATTTCAGATATAAAATGTGACATTGATTTTGATTTTCCTGTCATCATTGATGTCCAGTTTAGTAATTTTAACTGGATAGCAAATAAATTGCAATTTTTTTCGTCAGGATAAGACTGTAAATCGCTAGAATCTTTTAAAGATTCAAGTATCTCAATTTTTTCATCAACTATTTGTCTTAACCTGTTCATGAAGATTAATGTTTTTGTTAGAATAAAAGTAGTAGAGAACATTTGGGGGAGGGAGGGTATATGAAAAATGCTATTTCAAATTAAGTTAAAGATTTACTTATTTTTGTTCAACACTTAAAATATTATCCCCTGTGTATTGGTGAGGAAATTTATATTTGACAACTTGGGAGACTCCATTTTTTGGATAGACACCATAAACCTGATTTACTTTAGAAATTAAGCTATCTTTTAGTGATACCACTATAATCTGACTGTTTTTTGCCCGTTCAAATAAAATATTTGACAATCGCTCTGTGTTTTGTCCATCAAGATGGGCATCAACTTCATCCATCAAATAAAATGGAGATGGTTTAATTGTCTGTAATGCAAGCAAAAACACTGTTGCGGCCATTGTTTTTTCTCCGCCGGATAGTGACGTAGATTCCCTCTTTGGTTTCCCTGGAAATTGTACGATTAATCTAACACCGCTTCCAAAAATATCCTCTGTATTTTCTATTTCCAGCCATGCACTTCCTCCTATTATCTTTGAAAACATACCCTCAATGTCTTCGTTTACCTTTTTGAAAGCATCAAGAAACAGGGATTCTTTCTCTTTAACTATTTCGTTAATAAATAATACAATGGAATTTCTTTCATTTTCCAATTCATTTCTTCTTTGAGACATCCCTCTGTAACCATCTATGACTTGAATGTATGTTTCATTAGCACGTAAATTTATCCGACTTTTTAATTGAGTCTGTTCTTCTTCAAGAGCTTTGATTATTTCAGTGACTTCATAATTCTCATCTAATAAATCCTTATGACCATACCATATAAGGTCATTAAGTAATTTGTTCTCTAAATTTTGCATGGTGGATAGCTCTTTCTGCATGAGAGCGATATCTTTTTCCAAACTATTTGATTCTTTAGAAACTACCCTTTCATTTTCGTAAATTGTTTTTAATTTTTGGTCAAAATCTTGTAGAATTGAATATGAATCGCCAGAAAGATTTATCAGTTCTTGTTCTCGGTCACGAAGATTTTTTAATTCTACTTCATCTTGGTTTAGTTTTTGATTAAATTCTACAATTTGAGTTTCTCGTCTATTTTTTTCTTCCTTTAAATCTGTTATTTCATCTAATAACGTTTTTACATTTTCATAATTGGAATCATATTCATTTTTTAAACTTATATTCTGAACCATAATCTGCTGTTTTTCCAGATCAAGACTTTCAATGGTTTTTAGTATTTGATTTTTTGTAATAGTTATTTCAACTAACTGGTTGTGATATTTTGAGTCGTCAATTGATTGTATTATTTGGTTAAGCATATTAGACGTTTTTTCAATTTTTAATATTCTGTTTTGTTGTTTATGTTTCTCTTCACTGGCTAATAATTCATCTTTTTTAATTTGTTCATGGTCCGATGTTAATTTAATAAGTTCCTTGATTTTATCTTCCATATTATTTTTTATCTGGTCCACTCGTTCTCGTTTTTCATCAATTTGGATATCAAGTTGTGCTTGCTCTAATTCTGTTTTTCCTTTTATATCAAGAATTTTGTTATATTCTTCTATTTTACTGTCTATGATATTTTTCAATTTTACTATTAGATTCCGTAGTCCATCCACGGATTCGGCCAGTATTATGTCTCCTGTTAGGTCTTGAAGCTTGGTTCCATAATCCAGTACAATTAATTTAGATTTAGATTCAAAATATTCACCATTAATTGATACTGCATTGAATCCTTTCTTTGACAATGAATAAGCATCTGAAGCGGTCTTTACAACAATAATATTTTCCAATACAAAGTTCACAAGTTCTTTATACTGAGATACAACGAACTCGGATAATCGTCCAATATAAGAAAGTTCCTCTGTGGCTTCAAAAACGATTTCTTTATATTTTTTTAATTGATCAAGAGCAATTATCTTTATTCTTGGAAGTTTATTCATTTTCACATATTCTGCAAGTATTCCCATTTCCCTAACTGTATTTACGATAACGGCATTCATAAATTCTGAAGCACATGCAAGTATAGCCCTTTCATATTTTTGATCCCAAGTCATTAATTCTTTTAATAATCCCAAGACCATCTTTTTGTGTTCAGAATTGATAATTTTAGCTATGGTATAATCTTCAAGCATATTATCTGATAAAACTCGACTTTTTTCACTGTACCTAATTGAAATATCATCAGTTTTTAGTAAAGTTGTTTTTGAATTTTCCAGTTCATTTTCAAATTCCTCTTTTTTCTTCTTATTGTCAGTGATAATTTCTATCAGGTCTCTTCTTTTTTCTACTTTTTGCTTAAATTGTTCTTCTATATCACCCAGTTTTTTGCTTTCAATAATGATACTTTTGTTGATTTCATCCAATCTGGTCAAAATAGAAAACTTTTTTTCTTCGATTCTTTTTATTGTTTCATCAATTCTTATAGTTTCTACTTGAATTTTATTTTCAAGAAAAGTTATTTTTTTGAATCTATCTTCAATTCTTTTTTTGTAATTATCTACCATATTTAGTTTATTTGTGGCTTGTTCAAGGTCAATATTTATCTTGTTTAATTCATTTTCGCTTGAAGATCTTTTTTCCTCCAAATCAGTGATTTGCTTGGATAGTATTTCTATATCTTTATTAAGCCAGGCAATTTTATTTTCTTTTTCTGTACTACTTTCTGTTAAGAATGGTAATCTCTTTTTGATTGTTTCTAACCTCTGTTGGGACTCCTTGTTCATAGCCCTCATTCTTTCAATTTCATATACAATAGGTGTAATTTTTGTAGAAATTTCTGCTTTTTTCTTATTTATTGAATTCGTCTCTTCCATAAATATCATTTTTTCAGATTCGAGTTTTTCTCTTTTATTTTTTGTCTCCTCCAGATCCTTTGTTTTTATTACTAGTGTAGCAGAGCGTTTTTGCGAGTGTTCGTTTAGATCTACAATTTTTTGTCTGACCTGTTTTATATCTGTAGATAATTTTATGGACATGTAATTTTTTATTTCCTGGTCGATGTATTCAAATCGTAATTGATCATTTCTTTCTGATTCTAGTTCATCAATCCTCTTCCTTATTTCATTCATTCTCGCAAATGCTATTTCCAATCGTCTATCCGATTCATCAAGTTGTTTCATCGCCTCTTCTTTTTTTTCATCAAAATAGGATAGTCCTACAATTTCCTCAATAATCTTTCTTCTCTCATCAGAATTAAGTTCTGAAATCCTGGTTATCATTCCTTGCTGTACAATGTTTAATTTATTAGGAACTGCAATTACAACCTCTAATAGTTCTAGTATTGCAGACCTGTTTACTTTTTTTCCATTTAAAAGATAATTGCTTTCACCTGCAGACCCATCCATTTCTCTTGTCAATGTAACATTATCAGAATCTATTGGAATTCCTCTATCCTTATTATCAAAAGTTACACTTACTCGGACTAGTCTATGTGAATGATTTTCACTATCATGAAATAAAGATTGAAATTTATCAACCCTCAGCGTCTTCGGGCTATTCTCCCCAATTGAAAATATAATTGCATCAAGGACGTTGCTTTTACCAGAACCATTTGGACCGGTAACTGCTACAAGTCCGTTTTCAAAATTTAAAATGGTATTTTTAAAACCAAATGATTTAAACCCATAAATTTCAAGTTTTTTAACAAATACCAATTCTATATTATTTTTCTCTAACCGCCAAGTTATATATTTTATATTATAATTGGTTGTCAGTGGTAGTTTTAAGCATTTTATTCATATTAATCAATTAGTGGATTATCCTCATCTGTTCATTGTTTTATTCTACAAAATTAGGAACGTCATGTCACTAGGTGCAGTATAGATCTTACCTAGAAAGAAAAGAATTTCTTTAGTTTAAAATAAAATGATTTCTTTTTTATTAATTATTGTAAAACCCATGTGGGTGTAGTAATCAAGTATATTATCATTTGCAAATGTCTGCAATGTAAAATATTTGTAACCCCTAGATTTTGTAATTGATAATCCAAAATTTAAAATTCTTTTGCCTATTCCAATATTTCTAAAGTTTGCAACAGTACCAAGACAATACAATCCCATACTCAAACCATCGTCAAAAAGCATACCGCAGCCTGCAGTATGTGATTTTCTAGTATTTGTTGTTTTTAGATTTAAAGTAATAGGAAGCAAATTATCTTGATTGTTGATAATTATTGTTGGCAATATTCTCCTTAACTGTGGGAGTCCAAAAATAGAACAGAAAGTTTTAATCCAGTTACAAATAAAATTTTTATCAAATGATGCGTCTATCGTCGTTTGGTAGAATTCACTATTTAGCTGTTTTTTGATTATAACCTCATCTGGTGATTTTAACAGTATCATTTTATCAATTTTTATCAAATTTTCATTTAAGATTTCGTTATTTTGAAGTAGACTTTCATCCAGATAAATATAAAGTTCCCAACTCTTTTTCTTTGCTCTTTTGTATTCGTTTAATCTTTCAAAGACTTCGTTTAAAGATTGTTTAGTCTTAGTTTTTTTAATGTGTACGCTGTTAAAAAAATAGTCTTTTTTAACAAGTTCATTATAAAAGAGGTCTAGTCCATTATTGAGATTAATTTTAGATGAAAATAAAGAACAAAAATTAAAGAGGTTTAATTCTGCGAGTTTTTTAATACCAGAGTCCAAATATTTCACTCATTTGTTTTAAAGCACTAGCATTATTTTCTATCAAAGCCTGATTTAATATTTTAATAGCTTTTGGAGTGTCAAAATCATTCTCCAATGATTTTATAAATCTGTCTATCAGTGTGTTTTTACAAGTATTTTGTATGCCAGTGGGTTTATTTTCATTCAATTGTAAGATTATTCTAAGTTTTTGGTCAAGTATTTTATATTCTGCTAATTCCTTTTCAGAAAATTCTATATCTTGACGATATTTTTTTGAATACAGGTAGAGTCTTAAAATATTTGAATTATATTTTTTTAAAAAATTAGATACAGGAATAATATTTTTTCCAGATTTAGACATTTTTTTATTTTTAAATTTCAGTATTCCAATATGCATCCATGTTTTTACAGGATCTCCTTCATTGGTGAGCTGTTGTAGTATTGTTAAGATGGACATATGATGTGGAGAAATTAATTCACTAGCTCCTCCATGAATGTCATATTTGCCGTCAAAGAGTTCCATAATAACTGAAACATCTTGTAAATGCCACCATGGGATACCAGCAGGGAGATCTCCGGTGAAGAAGAGAAATTGACCAAATATATCCGATGAATTCCAAAGTAAAATATCTGTTGGTTTTTTCTTGAAAGGAGATATATCAAATTCTTGGTCTTTTAATTTTGGTGAAAAAGATTTGTTTGTATTTGGGTTACCTTTTAAGTATACATTTCCTCCTGAAAGATAAGACCTTTTATCATATAGAGTTTTTTTGATTATTGATAAACTTGTATCCAAAAAATTTGAAACTTTAGCATATAGTATTTTATCACAAAGCCCCATTGCCTGAATATCGGTTAAAAATTGTTTATAATAAAACTCCACAATATCACTAACAGATATTTTTAGCGAATCAGCCCTTTTTTCGATTTTCCAATCCACATCTGTAATATTTACGATGGTCTGAGATTTAACACCGTTAAATGATAAAAATCGAATTAATGCATCATAAACAAGAAAAACTCTCGCATGTCCCAGATGAAGAGAATCATAGATAGTTGGACCGCAAATAAAGATTTTTATTGTATTTTTTGTTTTTCCTATTACTTTGTAACCTTTGGTGGCTGAATCATAGATCTTTATACCAGTCAATGATTGTATAATATAATGATAATTATTTAACTAATTTTTATAATAGATAGTAAGGATATTTGATTTAATAAATAATCAAGTAAAAAACACAGAACAATTTAGATTCTAAATCAACATGGATTCGATTGACTCAGTTGATATCTTATTAATTTTTCAATTGTATTTATTAATCACTGATTCAATTCAGATTTGGTCAGTCACTATCGATAGACAAAATATTGATATTTTGAAAATTAATTTACTTATTAATATTCATCTTTTCTATTTAAACTAGATTACTTGTGATAAACCCTGATATTTCAATGGTCAGATAAATGCAATCTCATAAGTGATTTAGATAATGAAGATTTTATAATTCTTCTAATTAGCTACGTTTTCTATGTTTTTTGCTACTATATTTTCAATATTTATTCCATCGGTTATAGATGCATAGTTTTATAGATTTGTAAAAAAAAGTTATGGAAATTTTAATTGTTAAACAACTAGCGTGGTCTTTATGACCCATTCTGTTCGAGTTTTGTATCAAATCTTGGATAATCTATTGGTGATATGATGGGGTCGGCCGGATTCGAACCAGCGGCCTCCAGCGCCCAAGGCTGGCATCATACCAAGCTAGACAACGACCCCAAACAAGAATATTGTTCTTTTAGGAACTTTATGCATTATTTTAATGTTAATGTAAAAGTATAAAATACGAATTCTAAAACAACTATTACTATAATATTAAAAAAATCATGTCCAATCTTTTTTTATATTCTTACTAGTGTACGATATTTGCAAAAACATATTTCACTATAAAATTCAGGACAGTTCGATTTATCTTTATTAATTTTCAAAAATTAAAGTACGGAAGTATAAGGAACTGAAACTTTTACCACAATTATATTAATTTAGGATTATTTTGGAGTGGCTATATTTTAATCACTAATGGGATTTTATTTGAAGAATTTCAAACCTTTCGTTGGTGTTTAGTAAACATATTTAATAAGATGAAATTAAGCCGATATTGTATAAAGTATATCTTAATATACTTTCTGTAAAAATATCAGAAAGGAAATTAAAGTTTTAGAAAAAACTTGTTTAAATTTCAGGCTTGACCATTATACAAACATACTTGTTCAAAGACAAATTTGATGATGGATAGATGTTGAAAGTTATTTTATCAATTCCATTGAAGAGTATGACATCTATTTGCTGAATTATGAAGACATAATTTATGTAAGCTGGTTTTTAAAAATCAGAATATCAAAGTAATTTATAAAATTTATTTGTTTTTAATGATTATTAACATTTAAAAAATAAAGATAATTGATACATATATTTTACTTATCTACAAATTTTTATTATCAGATGATTTACAAAATTGAAATTCAGTATCGAAATATAAATCAAAATTAATTGGCTGAAGATCACTAATTTTATATGTTTTGAAAATTAAAAAGGATATATGAAAATCAAGGCAGGTTGGTTTTCTTTTACGTGTTGTGAGGATAGCACGATAGTATTTATTGAATTAATGAACGAGTATTTTTTCAAATGGAATGAATTCATAGAATTCAAATATTTTAGAACATTAAAGGGAAAAAATGATTTTACAAATTTGGACATAGCCTTCGTTGAGGGTGCAATTTCAAATAGTAAAGACAAAGATTTTCTTTCCAAAATTAGGGAAAATTCAAAAAAGTTAGTGGCAATAGGTAGTTGTGCTTGTACCGGTAGTCCAGCTAATCAGCGAAATTTTTTTGACAAATCTACAAAAGAGGAAATAAATGATATTTTACTTAGATTTGAACAATATGAGAAAGTTTCTCCGATTTCAGAATTTGTCAAAGTGGATGATTTTGTCCAAGGATGTCCAATGGATGAGAAATTATTCTTAAAAAAAATGGATGAATATTTGAAGGAGTTTGGAATGATAAATGCATAATAGTTTTGATATAAACATCGAACAAATAAGTAAAACGGAAGGCCATGCGGACCTTGAGGTGAAAGTACGTGATGGAATGGTTGACTATGTAAAATTGAAGATAAATGAGAATAAGAGATTTTATACCCAAGCAGTAAGAAATAGACCTTATTCCAGTGTACCTCAATTTGTATCCAGAATATGTGGTACCTGTAGTATCGCTCATCTAACTTGTAGTATTGAATCTCTGGAAAAATGTTTAGAGATCAAGCCTTCAGAGCAAACAGAGCTATTACGGAAACTCTCTGTATATGGAATGATGATAAGGGACCATGCATTGCATCTTTATTTCTTTTGCTTACCCGATATTTTCAAAGTCGACTCTATTTTTGATTTTGATGATTCTAAAAATTACCTGATAAAACAGGCATTTGCAATAAAAAGCGTTGGAAATAATTTATCAAAAATCATAGCAGGTCGTGCAGTCCATCCTACATTTGGAAAAGTTGGATATTTTATGAATTTCCCAGAAAAAGATGAAATAGATTCTCTACTAAAACAATTAAAGAATGCAAGGGACACTGTAATAGAATTAGTAAAAATCTTTCATGAATGTGACTTTGAATTTAAAAGAGATTGTAACTTTGTTTCATTGGTCACAAAAGACTTTAGTTTTCTTGAAGGAGAAATAAGATCTACCGATGGCACTACAATACAAGAAAATGATTATTGGAACTATCTCCAAAGGATCATAATCCCCTATTCACAAGCTACAGGATTTTTATTTAATAAAAAAGAATACATGGTTGGTGCATTATCTAGACTAAATCTAAACAAAAATGCACTGGGTAAAAAAACACATGAAGATTTGTCAGAATTTTTAAAAGTATTTCCATCAAATAATATTTATCATAATAATCTGGCCCAAGCAATTGAAATATTACATTGTATAGATCATTCAATAGAGATTCTTGAAGAAAATGAGTTCAAACGAGAGCCCCTCCCCGCTATAAAAGTAAGAGAAGGCAAAGGAGTGGGAGTAATAGAGGCTCCAAGAGGCACTTTATATCATATGATTGAACTTGACAAGGAAGGAAAAGTTAAGTTTGCAAACTTTGTTATACCTACGAGTCAGAATCAAATTAAAATGGAAAATGATATAAAGTTTCTTTTACCGTCAATATTGGAAATGGATAGGCATTTTATTCATCATGAGCTTGAGAAGGTAATAAGAGCTTATGACCCATGTATGAGCTGTGCTAGTCATTTTCTAAAATTGAAATGGATCTGATATTTTCGAAAAGTTCTGGCAATACTTTTTTTTTTCTTGCAAACATTGGAACACCGAAAATAACAAGTTTATCTATCATGTTTAACTTTTGAAGTAGTTTTAATGAAGTTGCTAGATCAAAATCATGTACTGTATAACCTCTTGTTGTATACAAGTCATCTATATTTCTAATAATAGTCACTTTTTTTATATCCGCGACAGAATCTATAATATATAATACCGGTCCTTCATTTTGAAGCTCTTCGACTGAGTCAAATTCCTTAAATTGAATGTCGGGAAATTCCTTTTGTAAAGACTTCATCAATTTGAGAGGAAGATTGTCTTTTTTAACTAGGAGATTTCCAAAAACTAGTATTTTATTTATAGCCATTGTAACACAAAATCATGTATGAGTTATCAAACTTAAGTAGGTTTATTATTTATTTGTTCTTTTCGTCCACCAAATTTTATCGACCTAGCATATCGTGACCCCACACTGCGTAACTGGTCAAGTGTTAGAATATGTTTTGGTCCGTTAAAAATTTTTGAAATAATATAAAATTTTGCACATTCTTCAAGTATTTCAACAAATGCTCGTGCTTCATGTATGCAAGCTCCCAGACTAATGACACTATTTTTTTTTATAATTATCGTCCTTATAGGCCGTAGTGGCTCGCCTAGACTCAGACCTGTTATCTTTTTTACCCATAAATCATCATTCATTTCTCTATAGTTGTGATCTTCAGGTTCTATGACTGGAATGTCTCCCAAGATTAATGTGGCTTCTCCATGAACTTTTCTAAGAGTATCATCATCTGCAGATAAAATTGAATAATGACTTTTGGTATGGCATATGGAATTTATATCTGGCCTTAGGTCATACATTTTTTTATGAATATCAAATTCCAGTTTATATCTAGAATCTATTTTTGATAAAAAATTATTATTTTTACCCCCATCATGATGTGTATCTATTGTTTTGATTAATGCGTCTTTAATCCAAGAGTTATTTTCAAAATATGCTATGCTGATACTTTTTGATCCCGGAAGTCGACTGCTATTAAACCCATTTTTTACTGTTAATAATCCTTTATCCCTTAATCCAGAGGTACAAAATAATAATTCATGTTCTAATTGTTTCTGGTCCATTTGGCAGAGTTTACAAAAACTATTACCTAAAAAAAACGCCATATTACATCTTTACTTTTTTATTTTTTTTATAGATGATATAATAGAATGTTCAGCCCAGATACGGCACGTTCCTTCTAGGGAAACCATTGTAGGGCCTTTAGGTTTTTGACTGGTACATTCTTTCATGTATAATGGACATTCTATGGGCTCACAGAGTCCCATAATTACTTCGCCGCAGCGGGCTCCGACTACAAAACTTTGATTAGAATGTTGTTTTGAAAGACCATATCTTACATAAGCATCATAATCTCTATATTTTTCCTTAAGGATAAAACCACTTTTAGGAATAGTTGCAACTCCTCTAACATGTCCATCATTTAGATCAAAAACTTTTTCCAATTTTTCCTGAGCCACCTTATTACCTTCCCACGTTACAGATCTTTGATATTCATTTTCTAACCTTGATTTGTTTTCTTTTATTTGTCGCAGTAAAATTAGAATACCAAGCAACAAATCGATTGGTTCAAATCCACAAAAAACTTGAGGTTTACGGGTTTCTAAAAAATACTGATAGTACGGCTTCATCCCCGTAATTGTAGAGGAATGTCCTGGATTTATTACACCGTCGATACCCAGAATAGATGATTTAAGAACAGACCCTACAATTGGAGGCATGTATCGGTACGAACTGATCAGTGAAAGATTAAGTGGTAAACCATTTAATACTTCAAATGCAGTAGGAGGAGAAGTGGTATCAAAGCCTACACCAAAAAACACAAATTCTTTACCTGGATCTTTTTTTGCAGTGTTTACTGCATCTTGAATGCTATAAACTATCTTTACATTGCAACCCAGCACCCTAACATCTAAAAGACTTTGACCCATGGAGCCTTTAGACCTAGACATGTCCCCATATACTAGAATGGTTTTTCCTTCATGTGCAAGTTTAATGGAATTATCGATATCCTCAACTGGAGTAATGCAGACGGGACAACCAGGTCCTGGCCTTATATCCACATTATCTGGCAAAAGTGAACGGATACCGTTATGAGAAATGGTCCATTCGTGAGACCCACATACATGCATAAAAATCAGATCCTCTTCAATGGCATTTGCATACTCATGAATTTTGTCACCGATCTTTTTTGCAATAGCAGGATTATTGTATGATTCTAGAACCATTTTACATCATTATTTTTTATCTTTTATGTAACCTAATTCACTTACCAAATTCCCGGTAGAACATTCATCTACTATCTCACATTGATTACATTTCCACGTAGTATTTTCAACCCAATACTTTAGAATATTTTCTGCTTCCAGAATATCTAATATTTGAATTGCATATCCTGCATGAATAAGAACATAATCATCAATTTTACCATCAATGTAAGATATATTGATATTGTCTCTTGTTGTCCCTCCTCCAAAATCAATTTTTGCAAAATTGTCATTGATTTCAACAATCTTTCCTGGAAAGGCCAAACACATTACAGTTGTATTACATACCAAACTATAAAAATTTTAACGAGTTTGAACATTCAAATTTTAACAAGTTCGTTTAGTGCCAAATATGCCTGTCCTGCAGATAATCCTCCATCCCCTGGCGGAATTTGTCTATGAGTTAGAAAGTTTAACCCCGTATCTGTTATTTTTTTTCTCATGGTTGTTGTAATAATATTATTATATGCAACTCCTCCTGAAAATCCTATATTTTTTGTACCGTATTTTATGGCATTATCTATAGCTATGTCTGCTAGTCCGTTTGCAATGCATATTTGTGATGAATATGCTAAATCCTTTACTGAATATTTGTTCCTATTATAATACAAATATCGAAGCAAATCAGTAGTATCTAAGATATTATTGTCAATTTTGGGAAAGATAGAAATATCATTCCCATTAATTGCTGCTGATTCTAATGAGATTGCAGGTTCTCCTTCATACGTTCTTTGATAACAAATTCCTAGTAGTGAAGATATCGCATCAAGTATTCTGCCAGTACTTGTGGTTTTGAGGAATTTTTCTGATTCAACTTGACTGATAATATGGTCTATTTCTTTCTCCCCGTAAGGAAAACAAAATATATGAGAATGAATAAACTCTTCAAAATTTTCTACCTGGTTATAGAGAGTACCTAGCAATATTCTAAATGGATTATTTGCGGCCAGGTCGCCTCCTATCAATGGTTGTTCTTTTAAATGTCCAATCCTCTGTATAATATCTGTATCTTCACAAAGAAATATTTCACCTCCCCACATATTTCCATCAAGCCCTAATCCTGTACCATCACAGACTATACCTATTAATCGGTCTACACCTGATTCCATCATCAGAGAGGCAATATGGGATTTATGATGTTGAACTCGGAGAATATTTGATTCGTCCTTTGTCAATTCATAACATAATTTTGAATTAGTATAGGAGGAATTTAAATCACATACAACATACTTGTGGATTAAATTCAATAGATTAAGTGTCTTTTTAAGAACTTCTTTAAAATAGACAAACGCATCTGGGTTTTCCATATTTCCAATATGTTGTGAAATATAGCATCTATTTTCATACAAAATTGACATTGTTACATTGTCTTGTCCTCCCAATGCTAAAATACACTCATTAATGCTTTTTTTTGTTTTTATAAAAGAAGGGACATAGCCTCTAGCACGTCTTAATAACGAATGACCTTTATCAACAACCTTTATTACGGAATCATCACATTTAGAAAATATTTCTCTGTCATGTATAAAAAAGTAGTTAACATAGGATCCAAGCAACTTTATCGCCTCATCATTATGAGATATTATGGGGGAGTTTGTGAAGTTGGCACTAGTCATTAATAATGCTGGTTCGTCTACATATTCAAACATTCGATCATGAATCCCTCCGTATGGTAACATAACACCAACATTATGGAGACCTGGTGATATTAAAGGAGACAGACAGAATTCATCATTTTTATTGAGAATAACTATAGGTTTTATTGGACAGGACATTATCTTTTTTTCCAGACTAGACAAGATAGCGAACTTCTTTATGGATGTAAAATCTTTACTCATTACTGCAAAAGGCTTATTCTTTCGATTTTTTTTTAACCTTATGGTTTCTATCGGTTTAGAATTAACTGCTGACGAAACAAGATGGAATCCGCCTAATCCTTTCAGTGCTATAATATTTCCTTCTCTGAGTAAATCTACAATTAATAATAATGGGTCTTTAATATTAACAGCATTACCATTATTATCTAAAACAGAATAACGAGGACCACATGAAGAACATGAAACTAATTCGTAATGAAACCTTTTGTTATAGGGATCCTCATAATCACTTTTACAGTTTTTACACATAGAAAAAACATCCATTGTTGTATTTATTCTGTCATATGGTAATTTCTTTAACAAACTAAATTTTGGTCCACAATTTGGACAGGATATAAAAGGATAATTATTATATCTTTTTTTTTCATCCTTCATTTCTAAAATACAATCGTTACAGACTGATATGTCAGGCGGAATTAAGGAGTCTGTTGTTTTTTTTGAATCGTTACTCGAAACTATAGTAAAATCATTAAATTTTTTCTCATTTTCTATTTTTTGTCTAACTATCTTTTCATATTTCACCAACAATGGTTTTTCGTTTTTAATTTTTTTTAAAAATAGGTCTATTTCGTGTGGCATTCCTTGAATGCATATTTCAACAGTACCATCAACAGTATTTTGTATATATCCTGATAAATTACATTCTTTTGCTATACGATGTACAAAAGGTCTAAATCCTACTCCTTGGACTATTCCTGAAATATTTATTTTCAGGTATCTAATTTTAAAATAACATATAATAAACTTTTAAGATTAAGATTTTGATAATTACCGTTAAATTACTACCGTATTTATTTTTGTGTTGTGATAGACTTTCTAACCTTAAGGTAATTTTTAAAAAAATTCTATGATAAAAGAGATATTGTAGATGCGATAAAAAACTAGGGTACATTTTTACAACATCTGGATAATTGGTTCTTTTAATAAACTACAATATTTAATCAAACCGTTAAATAATTTGAGAATTGCATGAGCATATTTTACAGTCTAGATATCTTAAGAAAATAATGAAATTTAAAATACACAAGCTTATATTCTCCTAAATTGCAAGTAAATTGACATAAATTTTTTATACTATAAAATGTATACTATAAAAGTAATTTGCTAAATATTTTCGGTACAAAATATACTATAATGAGTGAGATTGTGACAAAATGTTAATTCCTTGTGATTCAGTAACACTTGAAGGAGACATGGTGATTCCTCCTGAGGCTGAAGCAATTGTTTTATTTGTACATGGAAGTGGAAGTAGTAGATTCAGTAAACGAAATAGATTTGTAGCAAAAGAATTGCAAAATGAGGGACTGGCTACCCTTTTATTTGATCTTCTTACAAAAGATGAAGAAACTGATGATATGTATGATGGTCATTTGAGATTTGATATCAAGTTCCTTAGTACCAGATTAATAAAAGTTACAAAGGAAATACACAAAAATAAAGAATCTCAAAACTTAACGATTGGTTATTTCGGGGCCAGTACCGGTGCTGCTGCAGCATTGGTTGCAGCGGCGAGCCAACGAGAATTAATAAAAGCTGTAGTTTCTCGTGGCGGTCGCCCAGATTTAGCTGGTAATTATCTTCAAAATGTGATATCTCCCACTTTACTGATAGTTGGAGAAAACGATGAGGAAGTTATCAAATTAAATGAAGAAGCGTTAGAGAATTTAAGCGTGGAAAAAGATTTAGTAATAGTTCCAAATGCAACACACCTATTTGAAGAAGCAGGCACCCTGGAGCAGGTTGCAACTCTTGCCAAAAAGTGGTTTTTAAAGTATTTACATTAGGAAAATTCATTATTGTTGTTGAAATAACTAAAGATGAGTAATAAAATTTTTGAAAATAGAAGAGAAGCGGCAATTTTATTGTGTCATGAATTAAAAAATCAAATTCAAAAAAATGACCAATCTACAGTTGTAATCGCCTTACCAAGAGGTGGAGTAGTTCTTGGTGAAGAAATTGCCTCTTTTTTCAATATAAGATTGGATATTGTGATATCAAAAAAAATTGGTGCACCACAAAACCCAGAATTGGCGATTGGTGCAGTAATGCATGATGGGACTTTTTATCCAAATCAAGAAATTATTAATATATTAAACGTATCACAAGAGTACTTAGTAGATCAGGTCAATAACAAGGTTGAAGAAGTTAATCAAAGACTTTTAAAATTTCGTGGAAACAAAAAATATGATCTAAAGAATCAGAAAGTAATACTGGTTGATGATGGAATAGCAACTGGGGCAACTATGATAAATGCAATCAACTGGATAAAAAAACAATACCCAGAAATGATAATCGTTGCTGTCCCCGTCGCACCAAAAGATACTTCAGAATTAATTTCACAATTAGTTGAAAAGACAATAATTTTAGCTGTTCCTGCGAGTTTTTCTGCGGTTGGTGAATTTTATCACGATTTTTCAGAGGTGAGTGATGAACGGGTGATAAATATCATGTCAAAATACAAAACAATGACAGATACCTAAAATGAAAAGATAGATTATTCTCTATATCTTTCTGAATCCCTCTGTCTTTTTTGTTTTTTATTTAGGTTACTGACCAATCTTTTTTGCATGCTATTTTTTATTTTATCAAAAATTATCGGTAATTCCCAACCATTTATAGAATAAGCAAAATTTTCTTTTGTAGTAAGAATATTTACGCTCAGTTCGTATCTCATCTTTTTGCCTTTAATGTCTTTGATCTTTATTTTACACCGAGATTCCTGAATATCTGGTCTTACTTTCTTTAAAAATTTTACGAGTGCAATAAATTTTGATTTCACTAATTGAGCTTCCTGCGGATTGTCTGGGAGTCCCATAATATAGATTGGACTTTCTTCAGATATACGTTCACCTAATAAACCTATAATATCACTGTATGTTATTATTCCCTTTAAATTATTCTGACTGTCTGAAATCAAAGTATAAGTTGAATTTGTATTTCGCATCAGTTTTATTATCGAATTGACATTTTCTTCAACATTTGAAATAATAACATCATGGTCGATAATCCCACTGATTTGTTGGTCCAAACGATTTATTTTTTCAAGTCCTATGGTCTTTCTGCCTATTTTTTCTGAAGGATTTAATGATTCTAAAATATTTTGAGAAGTTACCATACCCTTTAATGATGAATCAAATACAGGAACATGGTCAATTCTATTTTTTTGCATTAATGTCCGTACAAATGATATCTTTTCGTCCGGTGTTACTTTTAACAGGTTTGGAGTCATTATATCTGAGCTAGTAATATTTAGGGTTTTACTATTGTCTATAATTTCACAAATAGTTTTAGCAGAAATTTGTCCGATTATCTCTCCGTCTTCCATGATAGGCATTGACCTTAATCTATATTTACTCATCGTCTGAGCAATTAAACCGAGATTTTGATCTGAAGTTAATGATGGGATGAATTTTAAATGTGATGAAAGCTTTGTTTTTTCAATATCCCTGATAGACAAAATATCTAAAATATTTATGCTAAATATTTTATTTTTTAATAGACCAAACGCTTCATAGGATTTTTTTTCTATTAAATTATTGATAATCTTTGATATCGAATCATGTGATTCGATTAATGATATAGGTTCTATAATTTGTTTAAGTGGCTTTTGTCGTATTTTTTCAAGAGAACGATAAATCTCTGGTTTAATTGTATTTACAGTCATAGTATATAAAATAAAAAACAGGAGGATAATAAGATTATGCATTTTATGCCGTACAATCTTGATTGATTTTTTTTATCTCAGACATGAAATAAAAGATATCTACTGTATCAGAAGTATATCAAAACAGACAAAATGTCTGAATTAAATAATTCATATAGTTAAAGTTGGATTTATTATGTAGAATATGAGAATGTCTTTGCTAACAAGACAATTCAAAATCCAAATCACATTAATGCTATTAAAGGTAACAAAATCTTGAACTAATTTATGCGTTAAATGTTGCTACTTTATATTGCAATGCATTATTTTGCAAGCAGATCAAATAAATATTGTGAGGATCAAAATAAAGCCATGAATAAAAAGAGTATCCGTGCAGGGGATATCGTCCCACGAAAAATTGAGGATGTGTTTGATAATTTTAGGAAAGATATAGAATCTGTCTATAGTAACTGGTGGCAGTCACCATTTGGAGACCTTAGCTTTCCAAATTTACTTGAGAAAGATACTATTGTACCCCTTTGCGATATGGAAGACAAAGGTGACAGATATGAAGTCCAATTAGAAGTACCTGGTATTGAAAAAGAAAGATTAAACATAAAGGCTACCAAGAATTCTGTTGAGATAGAAGGGGAACAAAAAGAAAAGAAAGAAGAAAAAGGAAAAGATTATGTTTATAATGAAAGAAGCTATCGTTCCATATATCGAAAAATACCTGTACCTGATGAAATTGTTCCTTCCCAAATTGAGGCCAAAATGAGTAACGGTATACTATCAATTACACTTCCCAAAAAGACACCTACAAAAGCAGAAGAATCCACAAGGGTTGAAATAAAGTAAAAATATTTTTTTTTTGATAGATGGAAAATAGATTTAAAAGTATACTTGTTCCCTATGATGAGTCCAAGTATTCAAATACTGCATTAGAATATGCAGTAACCTTGAAAAAAGTTTATAGATCCAAAATTACGGTTTTGCAGGTTATTTCCTCTGGTTTAAGGTATGAATTGACCGGGGAGGAAAAGAATAAGTCTACTCTACAGTTTGATAACAAAATGGGAGTAGAACAGATAGAAACTTTTCAAAATTTAAAAAACCAGTTAAAGAACTTTAAGACACAGTTTGATATTAAAATAGTTGTCGCAAGTAACTCTGTTTCTGCAGAAATAATTGATTTTTCAGAAAAAAATAATATTGATTTAATAGTAATGGGAAGTAGAGGAAGGACTGGCATTAAAAAAATGTTGCTTGGAAGTGTAGCATCTGAAGTAATTACTTATGCTCATTGTCCTGTATTGGTTATAAAATGATCTAATTTCTACAGTAATGAAAAGTATGGAAATGGAAAATTAATAGCAATATATTTTTTTTAAACTCAGTTTTTGATAATTATAAAAAATGATATCAGATGATTTGAGAAAATCTAAAATCAGAGTGCAATACGGATCATTACTGTCATCATTTTTTTCAATTGAGTTTCAAAGAATATTTGAAAAATTGTTTATTACAATTTTCATTATTTTAATGATATTTAAGATAGGTGATTTTAAATTATTAATTTACAGGTATATAACATTCTGGTAATAAATCCAATACACAAGTTGAGACTTTAATCCAAATCAAGGTACGGAATTATATAAAAGATTATATGAAAAAAGTAAATACATAATATTACATGAGATATATTATAGGACTGTCTATAGTAGTAATAACAGCAGCAATAATTTCCTTTGCCTTACCGCATCAAAACGTATTTGGACAATTTGGAATGTCACCCTTGCCTACACCCGCCAAAGTAATGCCCTCTTACATAATTGATATTCCAGCTGGCGCATGGAAAAAAGAGGGAATACACTTTTACCCGCAAAATATTGCTATTCCTGCAGGGACTACAGTAGCCTGGTTCAATGATGACCCTGGTCAACCTCATACAGTAACCAGTGGTAAACCTGGTATTCAAAGTTCTGGAAAAGCATTTAATGCAATAGTACAGTCTACATCATTTGCTCAACATACATTTGATACCCAAGGATTGAAAACATATTATTGTGAATACCATCCGTGGATGATTGGTTCAGTATATGTAAGTGAAGCTTATGAAACAGGTCATAATTTCAAGTTTAGTTCAGGAACAGATCTAACTTTGGAGAATGGAAAATATTTATGGGGATACAACAAAACTAAAAACGATCGCGTACTTTTAAGTTTTCAACCAACTAAAATAACACCGGAAGAAAGCACTCCAGTAACATACAATATGTCTATTGTAGACAAAAAATCAAATGTGATCTTTTCAAAGAATTTCTTTGTGTTGGGTAACAACTTTCAAGTAGAATTAATTCAATCAAACAACAAAAATGGTACATCCGTCTATGGTCCAGATTTTAGTGATCCAATCACAGGTGCATATCATATCGAAAGTAATTTTTCCGACGGGCTCTATGGAATTATAGTTGGAATAAATGCAATAGGAAGTGATATATTAAAAGAACCACCGACCGATGAATTCCAAGGAAGAATTCAATCTTAATTTTTTTCATTTTTTATATTGTATGTTTGTGTTTTTGGAGTAGATAACAAGAATAAAGATGATAGAATGGGATACTTTAGTAGTAGAAATGCTTTTTTTGGCGGCGATAATTTATTTTTCCGTCTATCTTGAACATTTAGTGGCTAAACGAGTTGAAAAATACAAAGAAAAAAAAGAAAAGAAAAATATTATTACTTTTATAAGAAACGATCTTGAACAAAGATTAAGATTTATCGAAGAATCAAAAAAATATCAGGATTATAAACCGTTTTTTACAGATATGTGGGATTCAGTTATCCTTGCAGGTAAGCAATCACTATTACCATTTGAATTATTTCAGATATTACAAAGAACATATTCTTGGATGAAATATTATAATACAGAGCTGGAAAACAATAATAAAAAATCTGAATTTGACGAAAAAATATTAATTGATCTATTAGATGATGTAAAAAAATATATCTATAAATCATATGATATGTTAGATGAAACAAAGCAAGATAAAATCAAAAGATATAATTAAAAATTAAAAAAAGTAATATTTAATTTATTAATTAATAGTCATCTCTCGAAGATAAAAGTCTTTTTGGTTTGCGGAATATCTAATAATCTATGAATGATAATTTCATGTTTAGTCCCAATAAGAAAAGGTTTTACATCATTTAACATTTTTTCTACGTTGTGAGATTGATTGGTTTTCTCTGCCACTATGGTAATTAGTGTCTCATTTCTTTCTACCTTCTCTCCCATCTTTTTATGAATCAAAATACCAGATCCTTTATTGCGTGGTGCACCTGCAGTTCTGGCTATGCTAACAAGAACTTGATTATTTAACCAGATCATGCGACCATTTATCTCGGATTTTATCTCCAGAATATGAGTACCGATCTTTATATCTTGTATTTTGATCTCTGAATTTCCTCCTTGGTGATAAATAATTTCTCTCATTTTTTTTTCTGCTTTACCATTCTTGAGTATATCTAAAGCCAGATTAACATCTTTAATGCCTGCCATTCCAAATATTAAAGAACAAATGTTTGCAGTTTTATCAACTAGGTCTCCTGCAATCCTATGTCCACTTAATACACCCAATGCTTCCTTTGCTTCAAGTGCTGGTCCTATAGCAGATCCAATAGGCTGCTCTCCAAATGAAACAACTGAATTGGTTTTGATTCCTAATTTTTGTCCCAATTCCATAAAATCCTTTGCAAGGAGATCTGCTTCGCCTATTGTTTTAACTTTGGTACCTCTTCCCGTTGGAATATCCAGTACTAAATAATCTGCTCCAACGGCTTTTTTCTTTGCCATAATAGATGGAAGCAATAGCGGGTCTATAGAAAGCGGATATTCAATTTGGATGAATTGATCATCAGCCGGTGCTAGTTCAAGCGCACCTCCCCAAACTATACAACCGTTGGTTTTTTCAACAATATGTTTCATTTCCTCGATTTTTAAATTTACAGGCATGAGAACTTCAGCCCTATCAGCCGTACCGCTTGCAGACGTAATTGCCCTTGAGGATGTCTTTGGTATTGTTAATTCAGCAGCTGCAATTATTGGTACAATTAGCAATGTGCTTTTATCGCCTGGAACGCCTCCAATAGAATGCTTATCACATATGGGTTTTTTTTCAATACCAAGTGTCTTGCCAGTTTGCACCATGGCAAGCGTAAGATTAGTCGTTTCTTCCATATCCAAGCCGTTAATTTCTAATGCCGTTATAAATGCAGATATCTCAGTGTTACTTAAGTTTCCCGTTATAACGTCATTAACTATTTGAAAAATCTCAAGATTATTTAACTTATGATTCTTTAATTTATTTTGAATAAAATAAAGAGATTCAGGAAATTCTGCAGCCTCAATATCAATATAGCTACCGTCAATAATTTTTTCGATTTTAATCATTTCGTCATAAATTCCAAGAATACCCTTTTGATCAGTTTTTGTTACCACATTCACTATTGCATAAATCTCTTTATTATGGAAATAAAGTTTTACTCGCTCACCACTCCTTACCCCAAGTTCGTAGGCATCTTCTTTACCAAGCGTAACAATAAGTGGTCCTCCAGATTCAATTCCCAAAAATTTTGTTTGTAATCTCATTGATATGATTTAACATTGTCAGTATATTACATGGGTTTATTTTTAGGTACTCTTAGCAATACCAAATAATTTCGTGCTGTTCTTTATGGAGTTATGGAGATATCAAACAGCAGGTAAGATTTTGCTTGAAATTGTATCAAGATAGAGCTGGATATGTGGATCAATTGACCATATTTTTTCTTTTTCAAAATAATGTCCATATCTTTGAGAGCTCCCAATTTTTTCACGGATTTTAAGATAATCAAGATATTCATTTGTAACTTTAGTTTCATCATATCCATTTTTTCTAGCAATATTATCTAAAATGAAATGTATGCCAGAACCATGTTGAGCGGCTTCCTTGATACGATATGATATCTCTTCAGGAATTCCTATTTGTTTAGCTAATAGACGGTGAATCCTTTTACCCAAAGAATCTGGAACATTGTTATGGTTTCTCACATTAAGACGCAGATTGGTCTGTAATGCTGTTTTAACTACATTTGAATCAAGGTACGGCTCTCTTACCTCGATACTATTTGCCATGGTAATTTTATCTTCTCTTTCTAGTGTTTCTTTATATAACAAATTCAAATCTTCAAACATAAGGTCCTGTGTTTTTGTATATCCCTTCTTTTGGATTATTTTTGGATACCATGAATATCCTCCGAAAAGTTCATCTGCTCCTTGACCTGTCAGCATAACTCTTATATCGTCTTCTTGTGCCAGATTTACTGCACCAAATACGGGTATGGCTACCTCTACCTGACCCACATTATTATCTTCAATTATATACATAATTTTTGGTAGCAATTTTTCTACCTCGTCCTGAGTAAATTCTCTTACTTTCAAAGTGAAATCCAATAATTTTGAAACATGCTTTGCAAATTGTATGTCATGTGAGGATTCAATCCCACATGTATAGCATATAACCTCAGGAACAAATCTTTTTGCTAGAAAAGCAATAAGAACACTATCTATACCTCCGGAAAAAATTATCCCAATTTTCTTCAAATCCTGTGTACGTTTTTTTACAGAATTTATTAATGAATCACGATATGCCTTAATGGCCGAATTGGTGTTTTGATATAAAATAGTATTTGTTCTACTTGTTGCTACATATTTTTCTCTAGATACTAATTTTTTTAAATCATATGATAAAATTTCATTATTGGAATCTTTTTTTGTCCTGTCCACAATAACAATCGACGCGGGCGGAACGGACTTTATTGAATGGAAGATCTGTATGGCCCAGAATGCCTTCTTTTCTGAGGCAAACATAAAAAAATCTTTATCTTGTAAATAGTAAAGTGGTCTGACACCCAGTCTGTCCCGTACTAAAACTATTTTTCCAGTTGACTCCTCTTTGATAACTATTGAGAATATACCATCCAGTTGCTCGATGGATTTTTTAATGGAATTCAAAAAATTACCGTTATTTTTTGTGTATTCTTCTTCAAGTAAATGAATTATAACTTCGCTATCAGTATCAGTCAAAAAGTTATGATTGACAAGTTTTTTTCTTAATTCTTTATAATTATAAATTTCACCATTATGTAGTAAAGAAAATTTTTTGTTGCACCCAAAAAAAGGCTGAGATCCATCATGGCCTCCAACTATCGCAAGCCTACTGTGTCCTAATACATTTTTTCCTCTGATTAGATTTGGATTAAAATCTGCGATAGACTGTAGATAAACAGTATCACTTTCAGTGGCAAGTCCTATACCATCTGGTCCCCTTGTTGCCATTGTAGACAACATTTTAGTCACAAGACCGGTCACATCCTGTTTTGAATTTAAAATTCCTGCTATTCCACACATTTTTTATTCATCCTAATTATTTTAATTTCTGAGGTAAATAAAATAGTCAATATTATATCTCCTCTTTATTAGGAACATATTCTAATATTTTGGACAAATCCGGTTTGTTTATGATATTGTTGAATTTTTTGATATGGTTGTCCTTTGGCATAAAACCTACTCCGATACCGGCATACTGTAACATACATAAATCATTGCAAGTATCACCTATTGCAATAGTATTTTGCGGAGATACACCATACTTTTTGGTAAATAATTGTAAATGGAATTTTTTGCAAACTGATATTTTGCAATGACAGTTTATCTTTTCCCATCCCAAAGGTGGTATTACATTTCCTGTTATTCTCCCTTCTTTAACCTCTAAAGTGTTGGCTGCAAAAAAATCGAGGTCTAGTCTTTTTAATAATCTAATTGCTGCAATATCGTAGCTGTCCGTTATTATTCCTATTATATACCCTTTTTTCTTTAGTGCAGATATGATATATCTAGAATTTTTCATTAGAGGTAGCGCATCGACTGAGGATTCGATATCTTCTGCCGGCATCCCAGAAAGAAGTTTGGCAATCTTTATAGTTTTTTGATAACCAAAAAGTGATCCATCTGATTGAATTTTTTTTACCTCTCTGATTGTATTGTGTCTTTTTGAAAGAATATTAATAAGTCTTCCTTTGATTAATGTACCGTCCATATCAAATACTGCTAATTTAGATAGATGCGATCGCATTTTTAACAAAATTATACAATATAATATAATACAATAAAGTTAATAAATGTAAATAATTAATAAAACATAGATTGTATCTAAAATCAAAAGATATTTTATCTTTTGTAGAAATGTTACAATAATGGGTAACTTCCATTAATAAAAAAATATTATCAGTAATACTATCTAGATAAATTTCGATAAAATCATTTCGAGCTAGGCTTTCAATTCTATTTTTTAATGTAGTTTATTAAAGTAGAAATAAAATAATGTATTATTTGATTAGGTGAGAATAAAGTAATAGGTTCTATAACCTTAATGAAGTTTGTAACGTAATTAAAAATGTGACAATACTAGGCTATTGGGTATCCCAAGAACAATATGCAATGAATGATTCCTTGGAATTTGTTAAGGAGGCAGAGAAAGGAGGATTTCATCAAACCCTAACTAGCGACCATTTTCATCCCTGGACTCATACAAATGGATACGGAAATTCAACATGGATATGGCTAGCTGCGGCAGCCGAAAGGACAAAAAAAATGAAATTTACAACTGGTGTTACGGCTTTAGTATATAGATATAATCCAGGGATAGTGGCACAAACCTTTGCTTCTTTAGATGTATTGTATCCAGGAAGAATAGGACTAGGAGTTGGTACAGGAGAAGCTATGAACGAAGTTTCAGTAGGTATGAAATGGCCCAATTCCCAAGAAAGACTTGAAAGAACCATAGAAGGAATTAAAATAATAAAAAAATTATGGACCAAAAATGATAATATCGGTAAGAAAAGTAACGGTTCTGATTCCTCTCAGCTTGACAAAAAAGATAAAGATGATAATTTTATAACATTTGAAGGCCAGTATTTTAATACAAAAAGTGCTAAACTGTATACCCCTCCTTTAACAAATATCCCGCTTTACATGGCAGGTTCGGGAGAAAAGGCTATTCAAACTGCAGCAAAATTAACAGATGGTTTGATAACAACTTCCAAACCAGACGAATCAGATAAAACATTTGAAATCTTTAATAATGCAGCAAAGGAAGCAGGAAAAAATCCTGAATTGCTTGAAAAAATAGGAAAACCAGAAATATCCTATTCAGAAGATTATGATGAAGCCTTTAAATCATGTGAATTTTGGAGAACTACTAAAATAGACAATGCATTTGATAGAGATATAAATGACCCACGTATTTTAGAAAAAACTGCAAAAAAAGAAGTCTCTGATGAAGAATTAAAAAAATCGGTGATTATTATTACATCAATAGATGACTTGATAGGACCTATCGAAGCTTATTTTAAAGCTGGATTTACACAAGTATATTTACATAGTACCAGTCCAAACGAAATGGAATTTGTAAAAAAAGTAACTAACAGTGTATTGCCTCATTTTAATGCCAATGAGAAAAAATAATCAACATGTTGATAATACCATTTTATTTTTGAAAAAAGATGGACTGGTGTTTTTAAATTACACATGCAGTAGTATGTAAAACATTCAGAATTCTGATGGTATTTACTACATCGTATTTTATTCATCATAATTTTTGAAATTTGGATCGACTAGATAAAATTTTCAATATTTTTAACTTTAAATTTTCAATACTATTAGAGATAGAGTGTACTTCTTTTTATAAAATTTTATAATCCTCTTAAAAGTTTTATATAGGGATGGACTTTGTAAAATCTATAATAATTATAAAGTGTAGTAGCAGTGATAATTTGTAAAATTTTGTGTCAAGTCTCGATATAAATAATATGTATTTCGATCTCAAAAGATTTTTGTTAAAATCGCAATAACCCTCAAATTTATAATAAATTTATCGATAATTTATCTTTGGATATTAATAAAGATCATAAAAATTGGCTCTTAATTTAGCAAAAGATCCATAGCTGTGAATATCCTATTCCTAATCCATGGCTATTAGATTTGAAAGAAATAGAACATCCACGGTTATAGTAATGAAGGATTGTATCTATGTTTTTTGGAATTGAGTTTACTAATTAAATAGCAGGAAGGCATTATCTATCTTTGCAAGATTGTATTTACTTGCCTGAACAAAAAGAATGAATAAAAAAATTGAATAAAAAAAATTTAATGGAAAGTAAGACTATGGATCTTATTAGCTTTAACGACACTAAAATGACATAGGCAGAATGGTAGTCAATTAATATGATAAAAAAGATGATCCTGACTAGTAACCAGATATACGGTCAACTATTCAAATTTCATGAAATTAGTTGAGATATAACCAATATTTGTGTAAATTCAAAGTACTTAAATACATATTTTGATAAATTACATCTCTTAAAAGATAGAATCAAATAGAAACTATGATAAAAAGGTCAATCTTGTTGATTTGTAAAGTGAATTTATATAAACAATATTGCCAACTACTATATGATGGATAAAAGTATTCTTGAAGATAAACTGGGAGAGGCCATTGGACTAGAAAGAGCTGCACAAAAAGCAGTTGAAGAACTGGGTTCTCGCGGTTTATTAAAGGAAGATCAGTTAAAGAAGTTAAATAAAATTAAAGATGAAGCAAATAATCAAGAACAAGAAATGTTAAAGTTAGTAGACACTTTAACAGAATCTGAAGGTCTAGAAGAAAAAAAGATCGAATCTATGGCTGAAGAGACTTTAAAAAAAGCAAGTGAAATGATGAGTACTTATTTGGGAAATTCGCCAGATACCCAAGAGGCATTAGAATTTCTCTGTATAGCTGAAGGTGGAGAGCTAATTCATTATAATGTGTTAGACTCGCTTTCAAAAGAGCTTAAAAATAGAGAGATGGGGAGAGTAGTCCGTTCAATTCAAGCCGAAGAAGAAAGACATTTAAAATCCTGTATTAACATGGCAAAGGAAAACATTAGAAGAAATAACGATTAGATCTAAATAGTCTAATCAAAATTTAATGAATTTGATCACCTTTGATGAGAATATATTGAGAAAAACAATTACAACATCATTTATGATATGTAACTAAAAAATTATATTTTTTTCTTTGAAAGAGTAAAACTACCAATGTCATTAATGTTTATATCCATACAATAAGCATTCTGTGATTATTATATATAAAATAAAATATATTTAAGTTTTATTCATTTAGTATATAATCGAAAATTCTAATCCGTTTTTGACAGTACGACATAAAATTAATATTGGTATTTTCAACATAAGAATTTTTTGTAAATCATTAATTTCAAAATTACTGCTACCATTACTTTTTGATGAACAGTTAAAAAATGATTATTATTATAATTATTTTCTTATTACGATTGATTCATTAAACTTATTATCAAGTAAGGTTTTCTATCCAATCGATTGTAATCTTCATCTATTTAATAAAAGTTCTGAATGTCTTAGATGTTTCACTAAAATTTAAAATAAAAACGAAAGGATATGTCTAGAGAATTTTATCGTTATAATAAAAAACAATATTTTAACTTTTTATTAATAATGAGAAACATATCTATTTTGGTATATCTTCGACTCGAATTCTCGAATTTATTTTAATTTATCCAGTAAACTTTTGTTTGTTCCATATGTAAATTTTAGATTTAAGGTAACATTGACATATTGGACATATAGGCCTTCTTTTAGTTAATCCTTTTTTATTCCTAGATCGATCCAAAAATTGCTGAACTGTGTCTTTATCAAAATCACGTCTACAATTTATGCACCTATATTCTCCTTCTTTGATATTATTTTTATGATCTTTATAATTTAATTTTTGATAATTGTTTAACATGTCTATACTAACAAAAAACTCGATCATTTCATTCAATATTATATGAATATATGTAACATATTAAATAAGGATTTCAAGTTTATCTGTTAATTTTTAGGCTCTGTTAATTTAAGATGATTTCTTCACCTCCTAATGTCAGACTGAATTTATTATTTTTGATATTGTTGCATATCAGCACCTAAAATGATATCCAACTAAAGATTTGTTTTATAAAATAATTTCTTCTTTCCAGTACACGAGTAATAATCATCAATAATTTCTATTCTATCTTTGAACCTTTATCAAAAATTTACTCCTTCGACGATGCTTTTTTCGTATGATTAATGTATATGGTGTATTAACCCCAATGCGGTACAGGCCTCGGCGTACTAAGTACCACCATCAGAGTAGACAGGATGGCGTCCATATGCTAATCAATGATTCAATGAATTTACTGGCAACAAGCATATTTCTGTGCTCAGATCCTTAGCTAAAAGATTCCTAAAATAGAATGATGTACCGGTTCCGTAGCAAACTATAAAAAATAACTTTAATGTTTCCAGCCAATCTGGATTACTGTTTCATCGATGATAAATTAAATACAGATATTCTTTTACGTCTATAGATCGGGTCAGAACCAATCTATGTATTCAGTTCCATACAGACATGTAACTCCTCTTGCCATCTCTGAATATTGATAACGCTTTACTGGTATTTCATTAGTAAATTCAATCCCAAAAAATATAGATACAATCCTTCATTACTATAACCGTGGATGTTCTATTTCTTTCAAATATAATAGCCATGGGTTATGAATAGTACATTCACAGCTATGGATCTTTCGTTAAATTAACAGAGCCATAAATTGATTCTAATTATATTTTAATTCTAGAAATTTGACTGTGATTCACTGAATTTTAATATATCTATCTAATTAAATTATCTTTATATAAGTTAAAGACAGAATGATTTTATATGATAGAGTCATAATTTTATGATGCTTTCAGCATGAAGTCAAATTTCAATCATAACGTAGATGACTTCACAACTATTAATTATAGAAATACTATAACTGATATTCTATTATCTGATTCGTTTCAAGATACATTCCAAGATACAACTGAAATGAATATACTGATTTCTGATCAAAATATGCTTGAACAATTGATAGGTTCAAAGTTATTAGATTTTTTAATTTCTCATAGAACTAAAAAAAATACGAGAATAAGAATGCTTACCCCTTTTTCAAAAGATAAAAAAAATTTTTTTCACAAAATTGCACCATTTGTACAATATCAAATAATCGAAAGTTTTGAGTACAAGTTTTCATATTTAATTTTAGATAATCTTTATTTGTGTATTTTTGGATGGAACAATGTAACCGATCAATTAGATATCTTTACATACAACAACAATGAACCACATATTTTGCTGACCAATTTTAGCTTTAATACAATATGGAAGCAAGTTGAACATTTTGATATGATGATAAGAGAAAAAAAACATTCAGAAATGCTTGTAGATTTAATTACTCATGATATTGGCAATCATCACCAAATAGTGAGCTCCAGTATGGAGTTAATCGAATTGTACCTTAATAAGTTTGATAATTCTTCTCAAGAAACGAGACCTATTATCGAAAAACTGCAACATTACTGTAAGCTAGCACAAGATGCAATTTCTAGAAGTCAATGCCTGGTAGAAAGCATCAGGCGTTTAGAAAAAATGTATAGAGAAAAAAATGTAAAATTGAAAGATATAGATATCTTGGAAGTAATACAAAAAGCACTCTGGATAGGCAAATATTCAGCACATTTATTGAATAAGGAAATTAATTTGACAATAGATAATAAAACCGAACAACAAATTATTAAAGTTGCAGGTGATGACCTGTTTGAAGAAATATTTATCAACTTTTTTTCTAACAGTCTGAGATATACAAATGAATCTGAAGCCAAAATTGAAATAGTAATTTCTGAAATGAGTTTAGGAAAAGGTTACTATTATATGATAACAATATCAGATTATGGTATTGGTATAGATGATAATAGGAAAAAAGAAATCTTTCAACGATTCTATACATTTTCTAGAGGTTCTGGTCTGGGTTTATCATTGATCCGCGCTTTGGTAGAAAGATATAACGGTAGAATATGGGTTGGAGATAGAGTTTATAAAGATCACACCAAAGGAACAAAATTTGGTATGCTCTTACCTGCATTAAAGTAATCAAAAAATAAAATAAAATAAAATAAAATTATTGATTATAAATTATAATTGCATGACTGTTTTCCAAGGATTTTATCTCTTCCTTGGTAAAGCTGTTTTGCAAATTTTCAATATTATATTGACAGATAGCAGTCATAGGAAAGTTAAATCTTCGTTCTAGAATAAGCTCATAGTCAAGCAGTTCTCTACTCAAGCCATGATTAAAAAAAGCAGAAGTGTCTCCTACAACTCTTAATCCTTTCTTTCCATTTTTCATACATTCATCAACCAATGTTCTCCATAACACGGCTGCACGTTCCTTATTGGGAATACCATCAGGAAAATACCACTCAGTATTACTCTTTAAAATAATATCTCCGGAAGATTCAAGTTTATCAACATCTATCTTCCACTCCTTTCTCATTCTTTCTTTTATTTCATCTTTCGTTAATTCTTCCGTTATAAACATAATTGCCTCATTTCTTTCAATTCCCACTTTAAGAAATTCAAAAGCGTCTTCATATTTTACTGCATCATTATTATAAGTTTTTATTATATGATTACCAATTTCGATCGAATTTAGCAAACACATAACTAAGAAGAATCAACATGTTATTTAAATTTTTTGTACTTTATTAATCATTATATTTCAGAAATAATTCTAAAAAGAATAATTTGAAAGCATAATAAAATTACATAATTATTTTATCTTTACTTGTTATTGTCTAAATATTTTTACAAATACAAATCATGACCATATTGAAAATTTTTTATTTTTCATGAATAATTATTTATATTTTCCTATTTTTTATTTTCAAAATAATAATCTCATATATAGCTGGGAAAATGTTTGTATATTGGACTATAAACCAATTCTAACAATGACTAATTTCTTTTATCATATCTAAATATTTGTATCCTGAATCTTATCGTGGTTAGGTTCGTATCCAGCACAGCATCCATGGGCAGCGATTATGTCTGAAACTTTTCCCATAACATCCGGACCGTTATCTTTTACAAGCATACATTTGCCACCACTTGCATCTATCCAATATATACAGTTATAGCAGAAGTATCCCTTGTTTAAATCTGCATCCATAAATTTATCATATTCGATATACGATGCTTTTAGTTTGCTAAACTTTTTGAATTTCGATAGATTATCTATAATTTCAACTGTCTCTTTTATTTCCTCTTTTATTTCACTCATTTCTATTTCGTCTCCGATTCGTTTGGATACCATAATGTACAAATGCCGTGAGGAGCAATGATTCCACTTTCATTGCCTTGGACATCTGGGCCTAAATTCTGTACTATTGCACATTTGTTATCTTTAATATAATACAAACAATCGTAACAAAAATAACCTGTATGAAGATCTGAATTTCTAAACAAATCTATTTGTAAATATCCTGAGGTTGCTTTTGAAATCTTGGGATATGGTTTTTTGATATCTATGTTTTCACCAACTGCTGATGACATATTATTATTAGCTCGACATCTATTAAATAGGTTACAATAAAAAATGATTTAAGAATTTTTTTAAGATTGTATGATAAATACTGGTTTGCGTATATGATTTAATATTTTGCTTGTGTCACTAAAGAGGGACTTAAACCAGGAATTAATATGTGATGTAGACAGTACTAATAGATCATAATTATTTTCACTATTGTTTATCTCTTCTGATATCTCTTCAACTACGTCTCCAACTAGAAACTTGTATGAAATTTTATTTTTACATCCAGTTTCTCTGCACATTTCTATTTTTTGTTCCATCAAATCGATCATTTCTCCTTTGATTGTTCTATTGAAATTTTGTCTATTTTCCACACTTTCGTTTGAACCTTCAACAGTCATATCCTCCAAATTAGCAACATCGTCTAGTATTCGTAGGATAGTTAATTCTGCACCACTATTATTAGATAGTGAAATTGCATAATTGATAGCCTTATTTGAGAGGTCTTTGCCATCATCTGCTACAAGAATTTTTTTGAATAATGGAATATTTTCTCTAGATATACGATTATTTTCCATAATTGTAGTTTCGTGTGAATCATCATCCAATATTGTATCATCATCCAATATTGTATCATCATCCAATATTGTATCATCAGTAGAATCAATAAACTCTTTTTTTTCATCAGTGCTCATACCAATTATTTATTTTCATATTATTTATCAATTATATAGATGAGACAATTTATGTATATTAAAATAGAAATTAACTATTTCCTATTCCCATAGCAAAAAGATTGAATATACACCCGCTCTATTGACCTGATATATTCTATATGTTATCAACCAGACATTAATGATTAATAATTGAATTTAAATTCAATTTAAAATATCTAATTACATTGATTAATAAATTGAAATATCCTAGATGTGGATCTCCTTTTCTCGAAAATGATCAAATTCAAGAAAAATATGACATCTTTTACTACAATAGTAAAAGATAAATTGTATTCATATTTTGAAGATGAGTTTACTAATAAAATATCATTAGAGTTAACTATTTTAAAAAATTGAAAGTGTAAAAGTTCCTTATCTATTTTTGAAACTGAGTAGCGTTTTTGTCAAAACCTATCATAAAGAAAAAGTATTTTACACTTAATTTGTCCTCAATGAGATAGTAATTCAGTTCAAATGGAAACAGTAACATTATTTTTTTATTAGTCGCCATCTATGGAATCGATCTGTCCATAATTCAATCCAAACAATCTACTAGCCAAAGATAAGTATTGAAATCCGCAAATATGAAGACAATTTATGGCACTTTTGTATAGCAGCTATGAACTGAGTCATGTCTATTCGGATGGAATTAGTAGGCTTCCAAAAGTGCGCAATTTATCTCCCCTAAAGCATTTTCTTCCTTCCCTACAGAATAATAACAAATTCTCTAGAAATTGAAACGATGAATTTTTGAAATATTAAAAAGCAAGACGGAATATTTTGATTAGTATTTGTACTACTATACGCATAGAATTCAGGTTATTTCCAAAGATAGATCTCGTCTTGCAAACTAAAGTAGATGTATATCAAAAACCATTATTTATAATATTTGAATTCTTGCATGATATAATATTTTCATCACCAAATTTAAGACTGAAAAGACAGCTACAGACTTATTATCGCTGAAGGTCGATAATCCGTCAGATGTGGTTCATTAGTAAACGCATGTCTAAAGAATAAAGGTATAAAGATATCCTACTGTAATTTTAGATGTCATATTTTTAATAAATTTATAATTTAGTAGAAATTCAATGTCCCTAGCCACATATCTTCCGTTATGCTAACAGAATCCAATATTTAGCCACGTCCATCTGATCTAATTCTTAGAGTCTATCATTATTACACTTCTACTATGTAAATTAAGTATCTCTGTTTTTTGTTGTTTTGTTAAGCGGTTAAAGAAATCTTTTTGACTATATAAACAAATTTGTTTTATTTTTATACTATCAAAAAAATGAGGAATGGATTTTTCTAATTCAATCAAAGAACTATATCCATTTACGTCATACACAAAGGCATAATCGGCCATAATTGTTATATTGTTTTTCTGAAGTTTTTTCGCCCGAGACATGGCCATTCTTATCAATGAGGCATAGCTAGCAGTATTACGATTATTATAATTATCATTTTCTTTCTGAGAAGAATATTGATGAAAATCATTTTCCTTACTTGATTCGTCAGATGCTGAAAACAGTTTTGAAGAATCTATAATAGTTAGAGACCCATTTCTTAAATAATCCGTGATAGAAAGGCCATCTTGGAATACTATTTTATTGCTAGTTTGATAAATATTATTTTGTGAGTAATAATCTAGCCTTTCTTTTACTGAATGGGAATTTTCATGGTATGGAATAAATACTACTATTTCATTATTAAATAACAAATTTTTAAGATAATAATAATATGTTTCTTGTAGCATGTTAATATCATTCGGATATATTACGATTTGATGTACTCCTACAGGAGTTTGAATTAAAGAGTTTAAAATCTCTTTGACACCCCGATGTTGAAATTTAATGTTACTAAGGGTATCATCAGGAGATTTATTATACATATTATTTCTTTTACATCTATTATTATATATTAATAATTATCAAGTATTTTGATATATTGCATCATGATTCAGGTCCAAGCAAAAAAACAACTATTATGATATTATTTATTTTATAAAAAAATAAATACTAATAAAACGCAGTATTAAAATCTGCAATTAAATATATTTCTATTTTAATTTTAATATTCTATATGTGAGAGCTTATTTTCAAATATTTATTTTTGAACAGGAAATAGGAATATTTAAGATTTAAGAATCTAATTACGATTATTTCTATAATTTTAATAGATTTAAAATTTTTAATTCTGCATATAAATCTTGAAATTAATTGATGAATTCTAAATTCTATAAAAAGTTATGAATTTACAACAATTACAATTTTCGAATATAACCTAATTAAATTTTGATGACATAATTATCTTATATATGAAGAAAGCAAAGTTAGTCCATGATAATTTAAATGCTGGAGGAGGTAGTGAACGTCTAGCTTTTGTCACCTTAGAGTTATTAAATCAATTGGATTACGAAGTTGATTTAGCAACTTTTCATGTCCCTGATTTAAAATATATAGAAAAAAATTTTGGAAATGATGCCTCTCATTTGTGGAAGTTTAACCATATCGAAGTATTAGATGCATATTCCCTCTTTGGCATAAACGAAAAAATAACAAGTCTAACAGATGAAGATAATATAAAAACACTAAATATTCATACTGAAAATGAAATAGAGAAATTTAATGATTATGATTTAATAATTAATACACATGGAGATTTGTTTGCTTATCATGAATTAATAAAAATAAAAGATGAAAATTCGTTCTACCAAGAAAATACCAGTCAGAAATGTAAGATACTGCAGAAAGACCATTTACCAATCCAAATAACTTATTGTCATTATCCTTTGGTACCTAATTTGGTAAAAAATAATGATTATACTTTCCTAAGTAATTTTTTTAAAAACTATAATGAGTTTTCTAGCAAAACTAAAGAAATTTTTGCATATCAGATTCTTAGAAAATATAATCAGATGATGAACAATACAGTGATTGTAACAAATTCAGAATTTAGTAAACGGGAGATTAAAAAAATTTATGGAGATAACGTAATTCCTTCCATCATTTATCCTCCAGTTGAGGTTGAAAAGTTTCAAACTATGGGAATGGATAAAAAATCAATCAATGATAATAATGAAAGTTCCTACAGAAATAATCAGAGTATTTTGGTGGTCTCTCGAATAAGCAAAGATAAAAAAATTGAAAATGCCATCAACATATTAAAACGCTTAAAGGAAAAAGGGAGCAAAAATAATTATAATATGACAGTTATAGGAAATATTTTGCCACGTAATAAAGATTATCTAGAAGAATTGCTACAAATGATTAAAAAATACGACCTAAATAGAAATATAGAAATTAAATCAAATGCATCTTTTAATGACCTTAAAGATATTGCTAATCATTCTAGCATATACATTCATCCTACACCAGCCGAGCCTTTTGGAATTTCTATAGTAGAAGCAATGAGTGCAGGTCTTATTCCGGTTGCACCTTCTATTGGAGGAAATACAGAATTTGTCCCTTTAAAATATCAGTATAATTCATTTGAACATGCAGCCCAGATTATTACAAAAGTGATCGAAAAAGATAAAGAAAATTTGGAAACTGAAAGACATAAGTTAAGGTTCCTAGCTACCAAATTTTCAAAAAGCCGGTATAAAGAAAATTTATTAAAGTTATTTGAAAAGACTGTTAACTAATATCTCAAAGGAAAATTTTTAATTACAAATCAATGATTTAAATAAAAAATCAAATAAAAAAAATAATTTATTGTAAGATTTAATGATATTTATATTAAGTTGCTTAATTATTAGCCAATTATATATTTGAATAAACAATATTGAAGAAAAATCGTCACCCAAATTAATTAGTCGACAAATGGAATATCTGTTAAATTAAGTATGTTTGTTTCTACTTAAATGAATTAAAAAAAGATTATAAATGTGCTTAACATATTTTTGATAGGGCAAATAACTAAAAAAATTTCGATGATAAATTTTTTTATTAAAGAGGTCCTGGTGCAGTAGGAATAACTAGACTTATTATTGTGGCTATTATCCAAATGATTGCTGCAGTGATTAAGGCTTTAAACCAAGTGAAATTATATATCCATTTTAATGCTAATAGCCATGCAATTCCACCCAATATTGCGGACAATAAACCATTTCCAAATAGTAAATATGCTATTGAATAAACTATCGTCCCAATTATTGCAGTACCAAAAGCTCTAAGAAATGAACCTTCATGATGCATGAACCTTGAGACCAGATAAATTATGATTGTAGATGTAATTAATCCAATTATGAATAGGAGTAATGAATAAGAATTCTCTGCCATGTCATTAAATGTGCACAATACAATAAATAGACAATATTTTAAATGACATTAACTTTCTAGAATGTATTTAGACTTGAAATCGAGAAATTTACCAAAGAATTTGCGTGGATAAATCTCAATATTTTAAAGTTGGACTATAGAATTTACTTTAAAGAGTTTTGGTTTAGCAATAGATTCAAATGCTGTTGCTATTTGCAATATTTTTTCCACTTCAATATCATCAATTATTTATTTATCGATTTAAAGTAATTTAATTAGGCTTAATTCAGACAGTAAAAGATAATATTGAAAAGATAATTTTTTTGCATACAAAAATAAAACAAATATTACAAAATTATAAAAAAGAAATTTATAAAAAAATGATCATGTATTGAAATATTGTAGTAAAATTCATTAATCAAAGGTTATTTTTAAAAAGATTACATTAAAATGGATTAATAATAAAATTATATATGCTATCATGATGATTTTTATTATTTTCAAAATTGAAATGGTTCCCTATCTAATCTATAAATAAAATGTTGTATTATATTATTTATGAGTGAATATAGAAATTCAGATGATAAAAGAAGAGATGATTATGAGGAAGCTAAAGATGATATGAATGAAGCTAAAAACAAGGTAATAGCAGGATTTAAGGCTGTTGGGGAAAAAATTAAGGACCCAAACAAGGATTTAGAAACGGAATATAATAAAGAAAAAATTAAAGAACGCGTGAAAGATGAATTGGACTGATGGGACTTTTAACCCTAGTTTTAATTGTTATTGTAGTACTTGCCATAATAGGACTGGGACTGAACGTATTCCTTGAAGGAGTAAAGAAAGGACTAAACAAAACTGGGATAAGCTCCATAATCGAAAACACCACCAAGAATTTGAAAAATGAACTACAATTTATTAATTTCATTAACTTTCACTAAATTTTTTTTATTAAATTATTAATAATATTATAAAGTAAATCATTATTTTATTACAGTCTGGTTTATAATTAAATTAGATGTGAATTTTGAATTTGAATCTATAAAAATTATATTATTTCAACTTTGATTGTATAAATAGATTAATCTTAATTTTTATCTAATATCTTTTTGAAATTCAAACTGAATACCAACCACATAAATATAAATTGAGCACAATATATTTTAGTTTTTTAAAAACTCTTATTTTTAACTTATAAATATAAACTCATCGGTATTTTAAGACAATATTATTTATTATAATATTCAAAACAATAAAGTCCGATTTGGAGAAAAAATAGTTAGTTTATCCTTATTTGTTTTATATTACATCAAATAAAATTGTTAAATATTATGTGGATTAATTTTTAATATGAAAGAAAATAATAAAAATTATTCTGGCAAAGATCCAATGTCTCCTGAAAAAATAAATTCGCATGAACCAACTGCTGTTAAAAGAGATCCTAACGATCAACAAATTACACAAGAAAATCAAACTGGAACGAGTACTGAGCAATCACAAGAAGAATACAGACGTCGAGGTATGACCAAAGTACAAGATAATGTTAATGAAAACGAATTTGAAAATACCAATTCCTAATTTTTTTTGAAGATCTACTTTTTTTAATGACTAAAGTATATAGAATTTTTATTTAATAGAATCTAATTATTTACGATTAATAATTTATCTTATGATAGCTAAGAGGTAGATATGCAAATCAATATATTATAGAAATAAAATTTAAGATAAATTTAAAGCAATTATAATTAAATAGTTAATTAAAATTTCAAAATAAATCCATCAACTAAAGTAGATAATGATATTCTAGGTTCGTTTGAAGTTTAAATTTTGTCCAATTGATTTGTGGTAAAATATTTTGCAAATTATCAATATGATTTTCTAAATCAAGATTCAGTGTCTAAATTAGAATTTGATTTTTTATACAGAATGACATATTGATATTGAAATCGAAGACCTCCAAAATTTCTTTTTCTATAGCGGTCAAAAAAATACTCATAAAAAATCTAGTGAATTTTTAAAAAAGTAACCTATATTTTAAACTTAATTTTATATTTATCCTTAAAAACATTTTGTTTTAAATACAACAATTAATAATTTACCGTTAGAAAACAAGATACATCAAAAAATTATAATTTACTTTAGGAAATTTTTACATTACGATACAATATTTTTTATTTATAAAAAAAATTAAAGAGATTTATCGTCGTTATCGTTGTTGTTGTCATTGTTGTTGTTGTTGTCATTGTTGTTGTTGTTGTCATTGTTGTTTCCCTCGCTGCTTTGTGATTTCCAATTACCTTGTTGTGACATCATTTGGTTGTTAGATATTTGGTTTTTCATTAAATCGGTCTCTGCCTTTATTAATTGTGTTTGAATCTTTGTGATATCATCCAATGCGCCATTTACATCTTTTTTAGAGAGTGCATCCTTTATTTTTTGAATATCCTGTACAAAAGCTGGTTTATTTGGTAACAATAGTAATTGATTTTCTACATCTGTAATTGTTGTTAATGCTTTCTCAGGCTCTCCATTGGCTAATGATTCTTTTGCCTTCATGAAATTATCTTTGATTTTCCCCATATCTAAATTCATTAATGCCTGGGTGTCTTTATTCATACTTTTGCTTTGGTTTTGAAAGGTCTGTGTTTGATTTGATTGGAACTCACTGGAGTTGTTTGATTGTGCATTCACAATATTTAGAACAGGGAAAATAGATAACATTCCCATAGTCAATATTGCACAAAGAAATAATGTTTGAATTTTCATTCCATATCTCTATTATACAACATCGTTTATATCAATTGTTCTCCTTAAATATAACTAATTCCAATTGTTTTATTTTTAAAAAATTAATAAATATTCTACTAGATAGAGATAATAATCAAACTACTAATTTTGATTTTTGGTTTCAAATAATTCACATATGGTGGTGTTGTCATGAATAAAAAAGAAATATTAAATATATTATTAATGAAATTATCAATTTAGTTCCCTATAATTATAAAATGGTATTTTGAATATTGGGACTTTGAATAGTTAATTCGTCGTATATTTTCTCAATTTTATTTTATCTAATTTCCTTGCGTTGTATGTTAGAATAAAAATCGGCAAATGGTAATAAAGACATAATCATTTATTTTATTTTAAAGTCATTGTCTTTTTCTTATTTAAATTTTGTTTGACATAATTAATTAATGAATAAAAATTTTATTCTATTGTCAACGTTGATGGTGATTACCTCAACTACAGCTATTGTGCATCTTGCTTTAGCTCAGACCACATATGACATAACCAAAGCTGAAGGTGGAAAAGCATATGGTGGAGAAAAAATAGGCGAATTGACCGTTACACCCGCAAATAATACGGTTGGTTTTTCAGCGAAATTAAATAATGCACCTCCGGAAGGAAAAGTATATGAGGCATGGCTTGTAGACGAAGGAGGTTCTGGAGATAAGCTAAGCTTGGGTAAAATAGAACAAAATACTCTAAACTTTCAACAAGATATGGTTAATCCATATACCTATAAGCAATTTATAATTACAGAAGAACCCAAAGATGATCCTGATCCTAAGGCATCGTCTGCTATTGCTGGAGTAGAATTAACTACACCATTTGGACAATAAATAATCCATATTATTTTTATTTTTATTTTTTGTATTTTTATAAGATATTCTTTATTTAAAGAATTTTTGCGACTATCGTAAAATTGTATATTTCAATATTTAAAATAATTATATGAAATTTTAATGTCTAACAAAACAATAAAAATAAAAATTGTGTTTAAAAGTTTATCTATTTCCGCCGCCGTGAGAAGCCTTTCCTCCTTCGCGTGATACCCTTTGTCTTGTTTCTTTGTCTGCAGAGGCCAATCCTCTGTTGCTATCCTTGTCTTCATTCTTATCTGAGTTTGATTGATTTCCTCTGTTGTCTTTATTGCCTCTGTCATTGTTGTTGTCTCTATTATTTTTTGCCATATTATTGGGCTCTGTTAATTTAACGAAAGATCTATAGCTGTGGACACCCTATTTCTAATGTATGCATATTACATTTGAAAGAAATAGAACATCCACTACTGTAGTAATGTATTCACTGTAT
>CAZHFI010000001.1:0-82902 GCA_964531845.1 uncultured Nitrososphaeraceae archaeon | reverse complement strand
TTTAGCATTATTTTGATCATTTTAATTCCACTAGTCGCAGCAGTTTCAATTATTGTTGTTATTAAAAAAAATAAAAAATTATCTAATACTTAATCAAAATTTTCATATAATAATTAAAGGATCATCTTTATTCTCCATTGTACTATCACACCACATGTGTTACACCTCTTCTATCATATACCTGTCTTGGTGTCATGTAATTCAATGACATGTGTACTCTTTTGTTGTTGTAGTATTTAATGAATTGTTCATGTTTTCTGAACCTTGGTCTTTCAACATCATATGTATGATGCCATCGCTCTATCTTACCAAGGGTTGTTGGTTTACCTATTGCTCCCATAACATGCTCTATCTTGTTTTGGATACAAAATACATCAAAATCCGAATTTGAATATCTACTGTAGAACTGTCTACCATGGTCTGCCAGAATCTGTAACGGTCTTCCATGCTTTCTGATAGTATTTTTCAGTAACTGTAAGATGTTATCTACCGTACCATGTTCAAACAATGCAGATGAGAGGATGTATCTACTATGGTCATCAAGTATGGATACCATCCATCTCTTTCCAACAACTTTTAGGTCAATATATCTGCCACAGTTCATTTGATTTGGATTTTCACGCTCAAATCTGCTGAATTTCCGTCTTATTTGCGGTTTTGATAACGGTTTATTTAATCCATTTCTGCATAGTATTCGATAGACCGTCATGTGTCCAATCCTTATCTTGAACTGATTCTGCAGAATTCCCTTTATCCTGGCAGGACAGTACCTGTGCTAGCTATTTTCTTATCTGTATAATCTTTTGTTCTACTTTTCTGTCTGTTCTGTGTATCCTGTGTGGTTTTTTAGATCTGTCATTTAATCAGTCAAATCCATCTTTTGTTTGATATCTGTGCCAGTATCTATAGAAACTTGTTCGAGAGATGTTAATTGATTGACAGATGTCTGTTACTTTCCATCCATCTAATTTGCGCCTGATACATACACCATCGTCTTATTTTTACAGAATCTTTTCTATACCACACCCGGTGTAACACTCCTTCTTACCTTTACTGTCTGAAGGTAAAAGAGTGTAACAGATGTTATGGGATAATACAATCTTTTTACTCTGTAAAACAAATTAAAAAATTCCGAGATATCTTGGAAATAAATTGCCAAATTGGTCTAACATTCAAATTTATTTAATACATTTAATTAGTTAGTAAATGAAATTTGAAAGTATAAATAATAAATTGATTACATCTCTTCTCTTACTCACTATTATTACATCTTTTTTATTTAATAATTTTGTATGGTGCGAAAATATTATAAAAATAATCCCCGGTGCAAGCAAATACGATTCAAAAAATCCATTCAGTGTTACTAGATTTTTTGACACAACATTTTTTCCAATTACTCCAAATCAGAACATAACTTGGTATAATGAAGACCGAGTAATACATCAACTTTATATAATAAATAACCAGCATCCAGAAATCAAAATTGATTCAGAACCAATAGAACCAAAAAAATCTTTTTCTATGTCATTTAACAATAGTGGTACATACAACTATTCTTCAGCAACATATCCATACATGAAAGGGTACATAGTGGTAGACGATAAAGTATTATCAAAGAAACACGATGCAATTAAGAACAACAAAGAAATACAAATTTCTTATCTAAGCAACTATACTACTAAGGGAGACGAAAAAAATCCTTCGATATTATTAATTTTTACTGATAGAAATACGAATAAAAATTCAGAACATATAGATTATAGTGTAACAGTAAACAATTCTAAAGGAAATATTCTTTATAAACAATCAATGCACTCTTTATGGGGAACTGAACTAATATCCTTTAAAATCGATACTAAGGAATCATATAACATATATCCACTCAAAGTAAAAATAATGATAAATGGCATATTTTTCCAGCCTGTAGACCCCGATGGAGTCGAATTTGATATTACAAATTAAACCAAACACATTAAAAACAAAATATATGAAAATCATATGAAGAAAATTAATTTGATATTAGAATATATGTCGAATTTTAGAAATTTTTTATTATCGAGTTTAATCATATTATTATGTGCATCATTGTTAACTTTAGACGGAAGGTCAGTTATTTGTCATATTTTTTTGGATACTCCAAATATTATAGTAAAAGATATTGATAAATACAAAATAGTTTTACTTCCATTCCCAAACAAACCATTGACTAACGAAACAGTAAATTTAAACTTTAATATCCAAGAAAATAAGACAGACCTTAACGGAGTATTTTCATCAATTCATATTAAAAATGCTAAAACTAAACAATTAATCTATAACAGTACCTACAAGTTTTATGAATTTTCAGATTTTACTATCCCATTTATTTTTACAGAATCAGGAAAATATATTATATTACTAGCTACGAAAATCAGTTGGGATCCAAAATTTAGCAAAAATCCCATGGAAGCAACATTTGATATAAATGTAATAGAAAATAAAAAGGATTTAGAAAATATTGTCAGGATATCAATGTACGTAGGCATAATAATAACTTCTATTGTAATATTTTTTATTATAAAATATTTCTTAGTAAAAAAGAAACATAATAACTAAGAAAATTCTTAGAGAATAAAAAAACTATTTGTTGAGTACAACATCAAATAAAAATCAATCAAACTTGATCATGATTAACGGTAATAAATATTTTATAATGAAATTGTTGAAAACACACAATATCGCTATAATTACATGTTCAAAGTATGTCTTTTGGCAATTACTTATATGGTTGTTATTTATTATAGGTGATTTGTAAATTATAACCAATTTTTATATCAGTTAAACATAATATTTTCCATGTTAGATAGTGCCATAAAGTGGATAATTTTGTACTGCTTGCTATTATTCCTAGCTCTGTTACTTCAAGATACTATTATCATCTCTTAATTTAAGATTGAATTTGTTATTTTTGTTCACTAGTTAAGGAGAATGTGACTGGTAAGTTAGTTTTGGGAGTCGTTCAAATCAATAATTTATCGAGATTGATTTTATAGAAATTTGTAAGTGTAATTTGTATCTCATCGATAAAATTGAGCCACTATGGATTGGTAAATAAAAACCTTGTGTCCATAATTTTTAGATAAAATAATCTTTAAATAATCTATTTTAATAATTTACAACATTACAGATATACCGATCTCCTTAGATATGTTTATCTGCCTCCTCTATTTTTATTGATTGTGAAAAACACAAATTTTCTATATTTTACTAATATTTAAACAACTATTGTAAATACTGCTTAAATCATTGCGATTAAATCAAGAATAGAATACCTTTTTATTTTGTTTAATTTTTATCTCTTTGTGGAGTTAATAAATCCAATAAATGCATTACTCTGGATTTTTAGACGCAATACACACGATGTAATTAATCTATATAATTCATTATCTCCATTAATGCAACTTGCCGCAGAAAACGAGATGCTAAATTTTGGATATTGGTCATACAAAATTAAATTTCCTAATGATGCACAAAGGAAACTTACGGAAGTAATAGGGGATTTGGCACAATTAAACAAATCCCGTATAATTTTGGATGTTGGTAGTGGCTTCTCAGCACCTGCCATGTTATGGAAGGAAAAATATAAACATTTAAAAATTTTTTGTATAAACATAAACTACAGACAACTTTTCCATTCTAAAGAATCAATTGAAAAAACAAATCTGAATAAATCATACGATATGTCTGATATTTGTCTGGTTAACAGTACATCATTGAATTTACCATTTACATCCAATTCTATCGATGTGGTTATTTCTCTAGAATCAGCTCAACATTTTAAACCAATATCAAAATTTATTAATCAATCATTTAATATTTTAAAAAAAGACGGACTTCTAGTGATTGCAATCCCTGTGATAAACATTCCATTTGCCGATTCTTTCTTTGGAAAGATCCGTAAATTATTTAAATTAGGTATTGTATCATTAACATGGACATCTGAACATTATTTTTTAAATGAAATCATACAAGTTTTGCAAGATAACCGATTTAATGTTGTAGATGAAAACAAAATTGGTTCAAAGGTTTATGAACCATTATCTGATTACTACTTACTTAATCGCAAGAAACTAAAAAAGAAAATTTCGAAAAAATATGGTTTTATCATGGAACAGATATTATATCATTCTATCAAAAAAATGAATGCTCTATCGAAAAATAAAATTATTGATTATGTTGTTATAAAGTCGATTAAGGAATAAGATATACTAAAAAACTTGCAGAAACTATTCCTATTAATATAATCAGTGTTATAATGAGACCTTTTTTGGTTACTCTTTTTTTTGTTTTATTTTGACTCAATCTATTTACCTGCTTTCCAATATCTTATATATATAATCTTATAAATATTATTTTGTTATTATTTAAAATCATAAACATCTGATTGGTTTTAGAAATCTAAAAAGAATGAGATGTAAAAGAATCATACTTATATTATCTAATATCGTGCCTTTCTATTTATTCTTCTCATATTCTTTGCATATTTTTTACTTAAAGATCGTTTTGAACTGAAGGTTTTTGTCCTTCGAAATTTTTTATTCATAATTTCTAAAGAAAATGATTCATATAAAATTTTTTTCTTCTTGATTGCAAGAGGATTATTTTTATTAATCATCATGCTATCTCCTCTTGTGAAAAAGAAAATTAAACAAAATAATGAGGAACGATATAACCAAGCAAATCGTGGTAGAGAAATCAATGATATTGAGGAAGTTAAATTGCATGTAGAAACATTGTTAGAGATCTTGTTCAAATATGAAATAATAAACAACAGGGAATATCAAAATACTCTTGCTAAAAATACCAATGAATATTCAAAAGCAACTGCATTTCAAGAAAGAGACTCGGAAGTTTAACCATCTAATTCGAGTCTGCAATTAAAAGAATATCAACATAAGAGGTAGCAGTTCTATAACTGGGCAAATTCATCAGATAAAGAAAATCATCAATTTTATTATGTAAAAATTATATTTTCACTTTTTTTGGCACCAAGTTTAACAAAAATCAAGACATCACTTGTCCGCTAGTACTGTACGGAGTTGCATGTGATTTAGGTCTACCGTTTCTGTTCAAATACTTGTTATATAGTAAATTGATATTTAGATTTAACATACAGGAATGTCATCTAGACGGGATAACAACAAATTTTTATAAATTATCACTCGATCATTGGTAACTATTCAAGGAATACTGATTTCCAAGCAAAAATTGTTTTTAACAAGATAATTTTCATAATCATGTTCAAAAGTAGAATATTTTTTCCGTACTTAATTTTTATTGCCATGGTGACTAGATGTGAAATCGAGTTATGCAATTTACTAAAAATCGATTATATCAATCACCTTATGAAAACGACATTGTAGAAATATAAATTAGGATTTCTAGGAATGACTACAAGGTTTGTTAATTATTGTTATGTCATGAGGTAAGAATGTTGTTCTAGACAACACAGTAGATCGAAAATTGTTTTCTATTTCCTTGTAACACGAATGCAAAATAAAATTATTCTAAAATAAAATGAAAAAATTATCTCGTCCTTAATTTACTCGTTATTTATTATAAATATAAGACTGCAAAACACAAATTATTATCATAATGATTAATGTGGACTCGAACCGAGTCTATGACGATTGAATACAACATAATTTTAATGGAGAACACAGTAATAGTACTTTAATTTTTCTATACCTATAATCATTCAATATTCTAATGATTTTTTCAATAAGGTATAAATTTATAATATATCTTTTGTAATTCTATGACTAATAAGGTTTGTATTTTAGGTGCCGGAAGTACCAAGTATGGTAAACTGGACGAAGGTATTATAGAAATTGCATTAAATGCCTCTACATCTGCAATAGATTCCGCTGGAATTTCTCCAGGCCAGATCCAAGCAGGTTATATTTCAAATGTTTTTGGAGTTGCTGATAAACAAGTTCACATGGCTCCTGTAATCATGAGCAATTTAGGACTTCCAAATGTTCCCGGGTTGACTATAGAATCTGCGTGTGGGTCAGGTTCTGTTATGTTTAGAGAAGCATTTGCAAATGTCGCGGCTGGTTTTTATGACTGTGTGTTGGCAGTGGGTGTAGAAAAAGTTACACACACAGGCACTTCTCAAAGCACAACACTGTTCTCTTACTGCTCTGATTTCTTTTATGAAGGTGGAAATGGTGCTTCATTCCCTGGACTTTTTGCTTCGATTGCTCGCTACTATATGTCAAAATTTCAAGCCGATGAGACTGATCTTGCTTATGTGGCTGTAAAAAATCATGAAAACGGTGTATTAAACCCAAAAGCCCATATGAGAAAAAAAATTACAATAGATGATGTATTAAAATCACCTATTGTTGCCTCACCATTAAAACTTTATGATTGCTGTCCATTCTCCGATGGTGCATCCGCGGTAATATTGTGTAATGAAGAATTTGCAAAAAAAAGTGGCCGTCCTTATGTTGAAGTCATCGGGTCAGGAAGAGGCGCATCTCCTGCTGCTGTTCAGGGAAGAGAAGATATTGCTACCATACCCAGCACAGTGATTGCTGCAAAACAAGCATATAAGATGGCTGGTGTATCTCCTTCCGATATCGATTTTGCTGAAGTCCACGATTGTTTTACAATTGCTGAAATAATTGATGTTGAGGATTTGGGATTTTTTCCAAAAGGAAAAGCGGCAAAGGCAATAAGAGATGGTGCTACTAGGTTATCTGGAGAAATACCTATAAATCCATCCGGAGGATTGAAATCTAAAGGTCATCCAATAGGTGCAACAGGAATTGGGCAGGTTGTTGAAATATTTGATCAATTTACTGGAAATGCAGGAGAACGAACTGTAAAAGATGCTCAGATAGGACTTACACATAACTTTGGAGCGACCGGAGCTAGTGCCGCAGTACATATTTTTAAAAAGGTAGAGTAATTTAGATGTCAGATAACGAAATTCTAACACCCAGACAAAAATTCATTATTGCAGCAAATCGTTCAAAAATTTTGTTAAATAAATGCAAGAACTGTGGTCACATGATGCTGGAAACAGTTATTTATTGTGAAAAATGTTATCATAAAAATTTTGAATCTACAGAGGTTGATGGAATAGGAAGTGTTGAAACATATACTATTCAAGCCGTTGCTCCTGAAGGATTTGAGGATGTAGAAAGCTACGCTTGGGTTGTTTTTAAATTGGATGGGACTAATCTTAGAACATCTGGTTTCCTTACTGGTATCAAGAAACCAGAGGATCTACCATTGAAGACGCGAGTCAAGGTAATAGGGTTTAATCATGGCCATGGATTGATTCTTGAAAAAATTGAATAGTAATCCTCTAAGTGTTTCGTTTTTATTAAAATATTTTCTTGATGTTTCTGTTTAAAATTTGATATTCTTAATGAGCTTTATGAAATCAATTAGTCTAGATAGATTAACTAGCATATTAACAAGGAAAAAAGTTTAACCTACTCTATGAATAAACATCCTCTTTCAAGAAACGATTTATCTAATGCAAGTATTGTAGTAAATAAACAGCTTGATATCCTGAGGATGCTCGACAAGAAATATTCTAAAATGGATGTTACACTTTATTCAAAAATTAGAGAAAATTTAAAAAAAGGTAATACTGAAAGAGCTAAGATGCTTGCAGCGGAATTGGCAAATCTTCGAAAAATTAAAACAACTACTCAGAATCTCAGTCTAGCCTTGGAAGTTATGGTCATTAGATTTACAACAATAAATGAATTTGCAGATATCTTAGATACAATTAACCCTATGGTAGATACTATTAAAGATATACAGAAAGATATTTCTCAAACACTACCAGTAGCAAGGAGTATACTTGAAGATATGAATTCCGTTACAAGTGATATTCTTAGTGATACCAATTTGAAAATTGATATCCCTAATATTGATACTCCATTGAATTCAGATGCATTGGATATATTTAACGAAATTAAGGATAGAATAACTGAAGAAACTAAATCGCGTTTGCCAATGCCTCCTATAGTTGATGAGGTGTTATACGTTCCCCGGGATGAATTTATTGATGAACAGGTGTCTGAAAAAGAATTATTAATTGAGACATAATCCATCGAAGGTTATTGTTGAATTGAATTTATTCAATAGTTAACAAAAGTTTACAAAGTAGCTTTAATCACTTAGATAGTATATCGGGTGCAATGGACCAGTTGAAGTATGAACTTACAACTCCAACTGTATCAAAACGGGGTGGAATTCTAGAAAATGCCACTAGAAAAGTAAGAATGATCTTTTCTGTGATGGCAAGTCCTAATAGAATTGATATCCTCCGAATTTTAAAATCTAAAGGGCCTCTCACATATTCTGAACTAAAATCTCTTGCTGGTTTTAAATCAAAGAAAGAATCAGGAAAATTTGCATATCATCTAAGAAAGCTATTACGACAATCATTAGTTGCTTTAAATAAATCGGAAAGAAGGTATACGATCACTAACCTTGGTAAATTAGTTCTAAGTCTTGCCAGACAGATAGAGGAAAGATCCATAGTAGAAAGTGGTAAAATGTATGTTAGAACAACTAAACAAACAATTGAAGAGTTTAACTCTGATAAGATTATTCAATCATTAGTTAGAGAGGCAAATATGCCATTAGAGATGGCTCACAAACTCACAGAGGAAGTAGAAAACAAAATTTACAAATTTCCTAATGTGTATTTAACTTCATCTTTAATCAGAGAAATTGTTAACGGGATATTGGTAGAACATGGATATGAAGACTATCGAAACAAACTCGCAAGAGTTGGATTACCGATAGTCGATCTCGTTTCTGTTATGAATAGCATTGATAATACTTCAGAAAGTATTCATGACGTTACCTCAAAGGTTTCACAGTTGGTCTTTTCAGAATTATTATTGAATAGTTCACTTCCAAAAGATATTTCTGATCTTCATCTAAGTGGAGATATCAATATTTCAAAAAATGGAACGTGGAATTTACTCGCTGATACCATCTTTATTGATCTATCAAATATAATTAAACGAGGCTTAGATTTAAAAGGAAAATCTCTATCATTATCACGAATTAGTCCAGACATCAATAACATGGAAATCATATTGCCATTAGTTGCATCTACTCTTAGTAACGAAGTTTCTCGTGAAATAGTTATCACAGGATTGGTTCAATATCTATCTAACACTAATATAGATCCGAAAAACTTTTCTTCACGACTTACAAATATGTTTGTACTATCTTCCATTTCTGGTACTTTTGAACCAAATGGAAATCCTATGATTTCTATTTTTATTCAGATAGAAAAAGATAATCATGAAATTGTCATATCTATTCTAAATAGTTATAAAAATTATGTTGAAATAACTCCTATTCCAAGAATTGGTATTATATTATCTGGGATGGATAAAAATAACTTTGTTCATTGTATTGATTCAATAGTTCAAATTATAGACATAGGTGGTATTATCTCACTCTCTAAAAACGACATAAGGGGAAGAGATGGTCTTATTAAAAAAGGTCGAAGTATGGATTTAGATACCGTGATTACCTTACAATCACTATCAATCAATATGCCCAGAATAGCATATCAGTCAAATCAAGATGAAACTTATTTCAGAGCTAAACTTGCATTATTGTTAAAACCAACAATTTCGGCTCTTTCTCTTCGTAAATCCACAATAACTGATCTAATTAGAAGGAATCATCTTCCCTTACTATCAAGAAACACTGACAATATGAAACTTGGAAGGATATGTGCAACTATTAATCTGACCGGGACAATGGAAGCTGTAACAGACATTCTGGGTTATAAAGATCCAAAGGAAAGGCGAGAAATAATCACAAAAGTCTTGAAAACAGCTGAAAGCATAATAGAAGAATTCAGAAAGGAACATCTTCCTGATGTAGAAATAGGGTTGACTAGTATTAAAGATGAAAGTGGAGGACGTTTAATCGAGATGGATGCGAATAAATACGGAAAATCATCAATATCAAACGAATTTCTAAATAATTCCTATACTCAGGGAATAACAATTAAAGCAAGTAATTTAGTTCATTCAGATACTAACCACTCTGTAGAATTGATAGATGATTGTCATGAATTTGATAAATTACTAAGCAGTGGTACTTCAATTAATATAGATGTAGACAATATTGAATCATCACAAATACGGGACTTGATTATAGATTCTATAAACCTACCATTTGTAAAGTTTGTAAAAACTGTATATATCTGTGGAGTATGCGGTAAAAAATCGTTTGGACCAAATCATGAAAAATGCCCAATTTGTACTGCTTTAAATTTATCAAAGATACAACTTTGATTTTTTATTGATTTGGGTTTTGGATTTATTATAGTTCTATAAAAATTTTTAGTAACTCTTTATCACTTGTAATGAGGGTAAATCTTTTAATTACAGATTTTCAAAAAGACATAAGGTAAGGTGGAATTGTTTGGCCGAAATTTCTGATATTAATAATGCAAATAAAACTATTTTAACAATAAAAAAACGAGATGGAAGGATGGTTCAATTTGATCAATCAAAAATATCTCATGCAATTTACAAGGCACTAGTTGTAACTGGTAAATCTAATTTTGAGTTAGCTGAAATACTTAGTAATAAAGTATTCAATAAACTTGCGCAACAAGGCAATCAAATAGACAAGACCCTTATCCCCAGTGTAGAAGATGTTCAAGATATAGTTGAATCTATTTTGATTGAGGAAGGCCTAGCTGATACGGCAAAAGCTTACATTTTATATAGACATGAAAGAAGAAAAATTCGAGATGATAAGATAAAGATATTAAATAAAATTGATCTAGATGAAGTTGACAAGGTTTTTGATGTAAATTCGTTACGTGTTCTTGCATCCAGGTATTTGCTCCGCGATAATAATAACGAGATTATAGAAGGCCCAAAACAAATGTTTGAACGTGTGGCAATATTGGTTTCCATCTCGGATATACTTCATGATCAAAGAATTTTTTCAAATACTGAAAATCATATTCAAAACATTGATGAAGCAAAATCATACTATGGAAAAATAGATAATTTTGACTTGAAGTTAAAAATAGGTGGTTTTTATTTAAATAAATTTCATTTTGAATCTCTCATACGCCTATATATTCAATTAGCATCAAAGGGAAGAATGAAAGTCTCTTTTAAATCATTGCTCCAGCTCATTGCTGAAGACGAGATGAAAATCTATCAAGATAAAATTCAAGAATACTATAATTTGATGATTTCAAAAGACTTCCTTCCAAATACCCCAACTTTAATGAATTCTGGTGCTAGGCTGGGACAACTGTCAGCTTGTTTTGTCTTAGGCATTCAAGACGACATGGAGAAAATCATGCAAACTTCTACAGATGCTGCCTTGATTTTCAAATCTGGTGGAGGAGTGGGAATAAACTATTCTGATTTACGACCCGAGGGAGATATTGTTGCTTCAACATCCGGTGTAGCTTCAGGTCCTGCATCTTTTATGAGAATTATTGATACAATCACCGATGTCGTTAAACAAGGCGGGAAGCGTAGAGGGGCAAATATGGGAATTCTTGAAGCATGGCATCCAGATATTGAAAAATTCGTTACAGCAAAAACTAAACCGGGTGTTTTTGAGAATTTTAACGTTAGTGTAGGTGTTTGGGAAGATTTTTGGAGGTCATTAATAAATAAAAATAATCATAAATATACATTAAAAAATCCACGAACACACGAACCGATAAAACAAATAGACTCCCATCAACTTTTAGATCTAATCGCTCTTAGTGCTTGGAATAGTGCTGAACCGGGGGTAATTTTCTTTGATAACATAAATAAATATAATCCCTGTATAAAAGCAAAGTATGGCCCTCTACGAGCAACTAATCCTTGTGGAGAACAATCTTTATATCCTTACGAATCATGTAACTTGGGTTCAATTAACCTCGCAAATTTTGTAAAAAGACAAGCTGACGGACTGTATGAATTTGATTGGCAAAGGTATGAACAAACAATTCGATTATCAACTAGATTTTTAGACAACATTATAGATGTTAACAAGTATCCAGTCAATGCAATTGATGAAAATACCAAGTTAACTCGAAGAATTGGCTTGGGAATAATGGGTATTGCCGATTTACTATTTCTTTTGAGAATACCATATGCATCTAAAGAAGGATATGATTTCATGAATAAATTAGCCGAAACCATCTCGTATTACAGCATGGAAGAGAGTGTTGCCATTTCAAAAACTAGAGGTCCATTTCCATTGTTTTCCGAAACAGAATATGTAAATGGCATGATCCCTGTCGCTGGTTACTACGAGATACCAAAGAATAATCATTTCTATGATTGGGATTCATTAATCGGAAAAATCAGAAAATTTGGGATCCGTAATTCTTGGACTACTACCATTGCCCCTACTGGAACATTATCCATGATAGCAGATACATCCAATGGAGTAGAACCCGCATTTGCACTTGTATTTGAAAAACGAGTTACTGTAGGCCGATTCTTCTATACAAACAAAGTTTTTGAAAATACACTAAAAGAAAATGGATTGTATAACGACGATATTTTGATAAAGATTTCAAACAACTATGGGTCAGTTCGTGGTTTATCTGAAATCCCCGAGTGGGTGCAAAATATATTCACTACAGCGATGGATATTCACTGGACCGATCATATTATGGCTCAAGCCGTCTGGCAAAAGTGGATTAGTAATGCTATCGCAAAGACCATAAATATGCCAGGTGATGCAACTGTAGACGACGTAAAGTGCTCTTATTTGTTAGCCCATGAATTGGGATTAAAAGGAATTACTGTGTACAGAGATGGATCTCGTCATCAACAGGTTTTACATATTACTGGAAATAATAAAGAAAAGACCTTTGTAGTAAAACCAAGCGACTTCGTGGCAAATTTCCTAATGAATAATATCAAAGATCCGTATATATCTGAACAATTATCACATGTATTTCATACACTCATAAATAATGATCTTTACATGGTAGACCAACACATCAATATTGATAACGACGATAAAGATTTAGACTTGACAGAAAATTCGTTTTATTCAAAAATACAATTTCAATCAGGGAGAAATGAATTACATCAACATGAATCATGTCCATCATGTAAATCTAAATTGATAATAACTGAGGGGTGTAACATGTGCATTGAATGTGGGTTTAGTAGTTGTGTTTCTGGATGACATGTTTATCCAATACACAAATTCGGATTTCTATAATTTACAAAGAAAAATATTTTCGATGTTCATATTGAAAGATAATTTATTCATTTTCTAATAATATATTGAATTAATTGGTTTTAATAATGATATGATAAGAGATCCAATTGTATTAGATCAACAATTTGTTTTCTGGTGAGAAAGTAATAACAAAACTTTCTGGTATTTTCTAAATCTGCCGGTTTACTCTAAAATAATCTATCTTCACAATATAGATGTAAATATTGTTTGTCAACATAACCTAACATCATGATAATATTGCCTAAAGTAACGAGGTTGGACAAATTTTTTTTCCATATTTGAGCCTATAACTATTTGAATCATAGCAATAAGCAAGTTTACTCCAAAAAAGAGTCAACGATATTGTTTATGTTGTTAAGAATTTCCATTGCTCGTTATGAATGACAGTTTTCTTGGACAAATTAGTTGCTATAATCTAAAAATAACCGAAGATATTTTTTATGTATAACCACAGTATTAGAAACGATTTTCTGTACACTTCTGGATTAACATATAACCATTCATACACACAAAACAATGGAATTTTGAAAATAATTTACCGTCATATAAAAAAATATATCTATCATCTGTATTTTACTACGACTACTGATGGTCGTTTCACAGTAGGTAACTATATTAGAATTAGGATAACCATATCATGTATCCTTAACCCGCATATTGAAATAACCAACATTGAACTACTCATTTTCATTGAAAGGATTTTCATTTAGAATTAATGCCAACAAAGTTGCCCTCAATTCCTTTCCATATCTTGCCTGTTTAAAATAGATCGCATTTTTGGTTTGATCAATCTTATGATCAATCTCGTCTACTCTTGGTAAAGGATGCATTATTGAAAGATCATCTTTAGACTTATCTAACGTGGATAAATCAATTTTATATGTTCCTTTGACCTTTTCATATTCCTGAATATCTGGAAACCTTTCTTTTTGAATTCTTGTAACATACAGTACATCTAATTTTTTTAAGATATCATCGTATAAGTAATCATATTCCTTTATTCCTAATCTTTTTTCAATCTCATAGATGGACTCCTTACGTACCGCCAAACTTTGAGGAGAAATTAGGTAAACTTTCACATCATACTTGGATAATCCGTACAGTAAGGAATAAACCGTACGACCATATTTAAGATCCCCCATTATTCCAATTGATAATCCATCAATCTTTCCCTTTTCTTTAAATAGTGTATAGAGGTCCAGCATCGCTTGGGTAGGATGTTCTTCACTTCCACTTCCCGCATTGATAATGGGATTTTCTGCCAATTCTGCCGCAAATTTGCTGGAACCATCCAAAGGATGTCTTAATACTATGATGTCTGAATACATATCCATTATCCTTATCGTATCTGCAAGGTTTTCACCTTTTTCTATAGATGAAATTTTCGAGTCTATGATTCCTAATGAACTACCACCCAGCGATGCCATCGCCGATTCAAAACTCATTCTCGTCCTAGTACTAGGCTCATAGAAAAGATACCCTAATGTTCGTCCCTTGCCTAATTCCCCCTTAAATGCATGGTCAAAAACTTTAAGGTTATCAGTATGGATAAAAATACTATTTAATTCGTCACGAGAAAAATCATTTATGGAAACTATGTCTTTTTTATATAAATGATTTACATACACATCTTATCTATTCTTATTATTTGGTTGTTGGATAAAAGCTATTTGTTATATTTTTATTTTGATTTCAATAATCACTTAACAGATAAAGAATTCATCTATTTTTCCAATCCACAATTACTTCCATCTGTTTTTTTATTCTAAATGATAATAAGGTTTTAAGAGTTTGATTACCTGATAACACAGCTATAAATTACGAATATTAAAACCATAGATACATAAATCTTACCTATAACTTGATAAAAGGTAGCAAATCTATAAGAATTTAACAAACATAAGTAATTGTCTCTAATTTAAGATCATATTGCAATTTTTATTCCTATACAAACACAAAAAATGATTTTTATTTGTTTGTATTATTCAGATAATTCTTGCCTGTATCTTAAACTTTAACTTATTGGATGTTATTGATCAACTATAATCAATATTACTATTTTGTGCATCGAATTCAATAATCTATACTAAAATATTCTTCGAGGTATGTGTATCTGTCTTAACTGATCCTGATTAAAAGAAAATTTCCTTGTTATTCAATTCATTACTTTTATTATCATTCTTCAATTTCTTTACTTATATTACGTTTCTCTAAGATCGAACTAAATATTTGATCTTCTTTTAGTATTGAAATACCTGTAATTTTTCCAAGTATTTCAATTAATATTATCCAATCAGGCGAGTCCAAATTTACTTTAAAATTAATCTTTGGAGCTATATGCTTTATTATTTCGTCTGATTTTAAATGTGAATGTCTTTTTTCTATGGCAATTTTATAGGTTTGACCTTCGTCTATTTTACCAACTATTAAAGATTCAATTTTTTTTTCTAACATTTCGAGGTCTGTTTCTATAAAAATTTCAATTGGAATAACTCTTAGTATGTATCTAAATTTCCATGGATTCTCATGTAGAACTTTTCTTAATTGTTCTATAACCTTATATGGATTTTCATTTACATAGCCAGTTATAATTCCAGAAATATCCGTTATTTTGATTTCTACATTTTCATTAATTTCTAGCTCTATTAATAACTCCAATAATTCTTCAGAGGCATTTTCCTCTCTAAATCTTGGTGTAGTAACAAGAAGATTAAACATGATCCGACTAATTAATTACTTCATATATTCTATCAACAGGTATCGCACCAATTCTTAACACTTTGGCATTTCCATTTGATATATCTACTATTGTCGATTCAACACCAATTGTGGTAATATCACCATCAATCAATATGTCAAAACCTTCCAATTTTGAATTTATTATATCACTACTACTTGTTAGTGGCTTGCAATTTGAAATATTTGCACTGGTTCCTACCAAGTATTTGCATAATTTTAAAAGCTTCAGAGTACATTTATGATTCGGCATTCTTACTGCTAATGTATTTGTATTTGAAGTTATTATCTGAGGCAATGTTATGTCGTCTTTGATCCTTCCCACTATTGTTAAACCACCAGGCCAAAATTTTTCAACTAATTTTTCACCGATATTATTTAATTTTATAAGTTTTTTTGCATCTTCTATTGTAGATACTAAGATTGGAAGTGCTTTGTTTTTATCACGTTTTTTTATCGCGTAAACTTTTTCTACTGCTTCTTTTTTAAATGGGTTACACCCAATTCCATATATAGTGTCTGTTGGAAATACAATTATTGAACCATTAGATATCAACTCTGATATGTATTCTAAATCTTCGCTTTGGTCACATTTTACAATTTGATATTCCTTCATTTCATTGGAGTCCTTTATTTAATGTCTTTTCGAGGCAAATATCAATTTCTTTTATGATCTCTTCCAAGTTGTTAGAATCAGTTTTTACAAATCCTCCAGCTGCAAATGGATGTCCTCCGCCATCAATAAGGTAATTTGAAATGTCGCTGCAAGATAATTGAACATTGTTTCTTCTGATACTAATTTTTTTATTATTATCATAAAAAATTGCGATATCTGCCTTTGTTTTTTTAAAAACTTCTTGTGAAAATATGCTTGTTTGTAAAAACGGAGATGATTCTACAAATACAACCTTATAATTATGAAGATTCTGTATACTGATATTTTTTAAGACAGTTTTTTTAGCTTCATCCCGTAAAACACAGAAATCGTTATAATCTATTTGCATTTTGGTATTCCAAATAATACCTTTAGATGCATTTATTGCCAAATTATATAACAATGATTGTTTAGATGAAAATGAATTATAATATTTTATAATTTCTGGTAATGGTGGAAGATATTGATCATTTGAAAGAAAATCTGAAGTATGAGCAATTTTGGATAATATCAAACCAGTTTGATCATCCTGTGCAAATCTATCATACATTATTTCAGCAGCACATTTTTTACCACTTTTATCTAATATTAATTCCATTTCTTTCTTGAGATCTGATTCTATTTTTGGAGACCAATTATGATGGTCGATCCAAATAATTTTTACTTTATCTTTAATTTTTCTAAATGTTTTTAAAAAAATATCATAATGATTCTCATTTAACCCTAAATCTGATATTATTATCATATTTTTATTATCATTTGTAATAGATCGTTTAATAAAATCTAACAGAATTTTAATATTTTCTGTACCATAACTAGTCAAAAAAGTTTTTGCTAGTGGATATTTTAATAATCCTATTGCCATGGAAAAAATACCGTCTACATCGGCATCATGAGAAATTATTATTACATTCATTTGAACATCCAATTATTTTGGGATTTATATTTTTAATTACTGTTATTTCCTAAAGATATTGTTTTATTATCATTGATGCTCTTTCTATTCCAAGATCCATTATATAATTTCCAATTCTTGGACCCCTGTCTGTGTTAATCAGTATGTTATAAAGTAATTTGAAAAATTTTTTTGGTTCAATTCCATTGTTTCTTGCAATTTCGAATATTCTTGATTGTAAATTCTGCGGAGAATCTTCTAAATGTTCTTTGCCTTTGAATTTCTCTAATTCTTCCAGTAATTGCAAAAGAATATTCTTGTGTATTTCTGTCAAATTCAATTCAGTTTTTTCTTCATTAACTACATTATCTGTCCAATTTGATGAAAGTTTAATTTTTTCTAATAATTTCTTTCGTGATTCATTTATTATTGTTTTATTTTCCTTTGATGTCTCATTTATTATAGTAAAAGATTTATCTATTATACCATATTTTTGTAGTCTATTAAATATTTTATCGTATCTGTCAATATCTGAACCAAACAATGATGCTTGTTGAGTAAGGATTCGATAGGGAACATGTATTTGTAATGATAACTCATCAATTTTAAGATGATTTATATATTCATATATTCCCTTTATCTTTGACAGTTTTGCTGTATTGCTTTCTTTAATTTTCCCAAAGTAAACATCTTCATAAAAATCATATTCATCCATCAATAATGGAATATCTTCTAAGCTTATATGTCTCGTACCTGCTATTCTTTTATACAATAACAACAATAAAGATTCTGAAGTTCCATATTCTAACCACATCTGTGGGGTTATTACATTCCCGGATGATTTGCTAATTTTTTTACCTCCTTTATCTAAAAACATTTCATATTTAATATGTAGAGGATGTGGAAATTGTAATATTTGGTCACAAACCCAATCATTAACGCGTACGGAATCCATAATGTCTTTTCCATAAGCTTCAAACCTTATATCTAGGGCACTCCACCTTGCGGCAAATTCAACCTTCCATGCAAGTTTCCCATTACCATGTGAAATATCCACCTCTCCTTTGTGGCCACATCCGGCGATCTGTTTATTTCCAATTTTACTTCCATTACATGAATAGACTACTTTTTTTTCTTGTTCTAAATATTTTTCTGCATTTGCAACGTAAAGTCTTTCACATTGTTCACAAATAGGAAAATATGGTAAAATGGCATTGTATTTTTCTTGTCCGACTAGTTTGGCAATTTTTTGACCAAGAATTTCACTATTTTTTAAAATTGAATCAATATGAGTGGATAATAATCCACTTTCATACACATTTCGTGCACTTTTAAATTCATAACCGACTCCGCATCTATCAAGTCCTTCTAGTAAAAGACCGCTCATGTGTGCTCCATAGGATCCATGGCAATCCCCAAAAGGATCTGGTATTTTGGAGACTGGGATGGCAATATAATCAGATAACCATTGCGGGAATCCTGCTGGTACCTTTCTTAAACCATCCATATCATCAGAATAGGCAATTAATTTTGAATCATATCCTCTATTCTTTAATGCCAGTGATATGCCATACGCTCTAACCGCATCTCCCATACTTCCTAAATGAGGAATCCCGGATGCACCTAGGCCACTCTCAACATTAATTAATTTTAAGTTTCTATTAATTTTTTTTTCTCTTTCAATAATGGTATCTGCAACTTTATCTAACCATGTTCCACGTCCAATGATTTTTTCATTAATCATTTAGCCTACAGTATTTTTGAAACATATGGGCCATTTATGAAGTAACCCATTTTTTTATAGTATTCCCTTGTTCCAATGGCACTTATGACTGATATCTTTTTTACATGTAATTCATCATTTGCAATACGTTCTGCTTCCGACATCAATTTTTTCCCCAATCCTCTATGTTGAAATGATTCACTATTTTTTCCACTTCCAATGTTTAGCAGTTTTCCATATACATGTAGTTCTCTTACTACAACCGAGTTTTTAACAGGATGTTTCCTGTCCAATAGTTCTGACCTTCCAGGAGAAAATGTGTTTCGCATTCTCAAGAATCCTAGAATACTTTCCTCGTCCTTGCTTTCTACTGATAAAAAAATTTCTTTCCCATTTGATGCATCGTAATCAATCCTGTTCATAACTATATTGTCTTCACCAATAAAACGAGACTGCAAACCTGCTTCTCTACATCTTATGCATTTACATTTTATTCCTAAATCATCCATTTTTCCCTGAATTATCTGTCTTAAATTCCCATTTTTTGGACCTGCAATTATATCTTTTTCTTCAATTTCTCTTTGTATCCTCATAATTCGTACCCATTTTGGTACTACTTTTTTTACCTCGATTAAAATATTAATTAAATCATCTTCTGAATAGGGTGTATATTTTTTCTCTGTATATAACTTATATAGTCCAGTATTTTTTAACACCAAGGTTGGATAAATTTTCAGCATATCAGGTTTGAATTGGCTATCTTGTAATAATTTTTTGAAATCTTCTATATCCTTTTCTGGTGAAGACCCAGGTAATCCTGGCATCATATGAGCTACTATTTTGTATCCAGAATCACGAGCTATTTTAAATGCTTCAATCACATCGGTTAAGTTGTGTCCGCGATTTACTACCTTGTATACATTACTCTGTAGTGTTTGTACACCTATCTCAATTCTAGTAACACCTAATTCTAACATCATGTCTATATTTTTTTGTTTACAGTAATCAGGTTTTGTTTCTACTGTAAAACCAACACATCTTAGATTTGCTTTTTCATTTAGTTTTAACGCTTCTGTTAGTGTGGCAGCCTCATTTTCATTTAAGGAATTAAAACATGACTTTACAAAATTTTTTTGATATTCTGTTGGCATAAAAGGGAAAGTTCCCCCAACGATAACTAATTCTATCTTTGTTATATCATGACCTCTATTTTTAAGGTTTAGTATCTTAGATTTTATTTGTTGATAAGGTTCAAAATCAAAGCTTTGAGCTAATTTTGTAACGGGTTCAGAACCTACATAACTTAATGGTGTATTATATTCAATTCCTCCGGGACAGTAAACACATCTTCCATGAGGACAATTATAAGGTTTTGGCATTACCGTGATTACTGCGACCCCAGAAGCAGTTTTAGTTGGTCTAACTCTTAATTTTCTGCGGTATTGACTGTTTACATTAAGAAATGGTATTATGTGCTCATTTTTAGGAATTACTTTTAAATTATTTTCGGATGCTGATTTTTTAATTACCTTTACTATTTCAGTTAATGATAAATCTTTATTTGATGAATCTAAAATTAACGCGACCTGTTGACAAACACTATTATAAACTTCATTCATAATTATCCCATACGAATTCTTTTCAATTCAAATAATAATATATGATCAATTTTATGATACTATTTTTGCAGGATATAATTTTTTTCTTCAATACGTAAAACTACACTTGCATTAATATTCTTACTGGTTTTTCCAATTTTATATAAATTTATTTTATGTTTTTGTACTATTTTCATAATATTTGTTTCCGATTCTTTAGGTGCAATAATACAAAAACCTATTCCCATATTAAATGTTTTATACATCTCATCATAGGTTATTTTTCCTTTCTGTCTAATTAAATTAAATATTGGTGAAATTGGTTGTGGTAAATTATCCAAATTAAAACATATTTTTTCATTTAAACGTTTTAACTTTGTAAATGCCCCACCTGTTATATTTGCTAATCCACTCACTTCTATTTTTTTTTCTAATAGTTCTATAATAGGTTCAACATATATTCTTGTAGGTGCAAGTAGTTCCTCACCTAGACTTGTAAGCCAATTTTTTGGTTTTTTATCCAATGGCAAATTGGCTAATGCTTTTCTAGCTAAAGTGTATCCATTTGAATGTAGACCGTTGCTCTCCAAACCAAAAATTATTTGATCCTCATGTATTTTGTTTCCTAAAATTAGACTATTCTTTTCACCTATTCCTAGTGCAGTACCTGCTAGGTCAAAGGAATCTTGTTTTTCAGATAATAAATCCGGGACTACAGCTGTTTCACCACCTACAATCGCAATTTTTGCCATTTTGGCTCCTAAAACAAGACCCTTCATTATTTCTTTTAATATTTTTTTATCCAATGATTGTAATGCTATATAATCTACAAAAGCAAATGGTTTTGCTCCAACACAGATTACATCATTTACATTCATGGCGATACAATCTATTCCAACTGTATTATAAATTCCCATTTTTTGTGCTATAATTAATTTGGTTCCAACTCCATCAGTATGAAGAGCAAAGACCGAAGGGCCTATTTCGATAAGTCCAGAATAGTGCCCAAAACCAGTTATCACATTTCCAACATTTTGAAAAATAGAAGTATTTTTAATGAAATCCCCAATATCCTTTTGAACATATCTTATTTTTCTTAAATCTACTCCGGATTTTTGGTAAGTCAATCCAATTTTGTTGATCTTGTCATTTTTTTTCCTATTAATTTTTTCCATGGGATATTCAATTTGGAATTTTGACATATAAAAATATAATATCATGTAAATTCTATAATGATCGAAAATCTGGAGTATGAATTTATCAAATATAACAAAGACAATCGTAAAATTCCTTGAAACTGAAAATAAAAAAAGACAAAAAAAAGGATTTGTAATTGGATTAAGTGGAGGGTTAGATTCATCAGTTGTGGCATCTCTGGCAGTAAAAGCAGTTGGATCGAAAAATGTATTTGGAATAATAATTCCTGATTACAACATTACACCGATGAGTGATGTTTTTGATTCACTTGATTTAGCACGGGATCTAAAAATAAAATCAAGGATAATTGATATATCGGATGTAAAAACACATTTTCTAAAATATCTCATCCCCAACGAATTTGCAGCAGGAAATCTCACTGCTAGATTACGAATGTGTATTTTATATTATTATGCCGGTATAATGAACCGATTAGTGCTTGGTACCACCGACAAAAGTGAATTGGAACTAGGTTATTACACAAAATATGGTGATGGTGCTTCTGATCTTATGCCAATTGCTGATCTATATAAAACTCAAGTCAGACAATTAGCCAAATTTTTGCATATTCCTGAATCGATAGTTAATAAAGAAAGTTCTCCACGATTGTGGGAATATCAAACAGCGGAAAAGGAATTAGGTTTATCATATGAAAAAATAGATAATATCTTGCAATATCTTAATGACCCGACATTTTCCAAAAGATCAAAAATTTTTAATTCTAGAGAATTATCTTTTATTCGGTCTCGAATTAAAAAAAATTCTCATAAAAAAATTCCATCTTCAATATGTGTACTTTCAAAAAGTATCTAAACCGTTTCATAAAAGTTTCCATTTTAAAAAGGATCTTTTGAGGATATGACTTTTAAATAGGATTAATGATTTCTGCTATTATAAATGGTATCTGGAATCGATGTCCGTTTAAATAGAATTCTTAAAAATGGGAAAATGGTTTGTATTCCTATGGACCATGGTATCACCAACGGTCCAATCAAAGGATTAGAAGACGTCCATAATTTGATTTATTCATGTGAAAATGTAGGATTAACTTCTATATTAATAAACAAAGGTATATTGAAGAGCTTACCTAGACCACCAAATAATATTGGATTAATTACTCATATGTCTGCTAGCACAACATTAGGTCCTCAACCAAACAAAAAAGTTCTTATGGGAAGCGTAGATGAAGCCTTGAGATTAGGTTCTGATGCAGTATCTTTACACATCAATATTGGTGCAAAGGAGGAACCTGAGATGTTGGAAATATTAGGAATGATATCTGATGATTGTTCTAATTGGAATGTTCCTTTAATTGCTATGATGTACCCTAGAGGAGACAATATCAAAAATCCATATGACACTGAAATCGTATCCCATGTCGCGCGAATAGGTGCAGAAGCTGGTGCAGATATAGTGAAAACGGTTTACACTGGAAGTGTAGAATCCTTTAAAAAAGTAGTAAAAAGCTGTCCAGTTCCTATTGTGATAGCAGGCGGACAAAAAATTTCAAATGATAATGATATATTGCAATTATGTAGTGATGCCATAAAGTCTGGAGCAATTGGGGTTACTTTTGGAAGAAATATTTTTCAACATAAACATCCCCCAACCATCATCAAGTGCCTCTCAGAAATTATAATTGAGGGGAAACCACAAAAAGAAGTGTTAAAAAAAATTGGCCAGTCAAAAAAATAAAGAACTAATCATAGAACCCAAGATAAATATAAGTGAATTAGATTCATTTTTGAAAGATATATCTTCTATCAGTATTATAAAAATAGATCCAAAATATAAAATAGAAAACAGTAAAAATATCATTATCTACGAATCCGATGATGCTGATATTGTTATTTCAACCAAATTGGATGATTTTTCACGATTGCAAACTTTGGGTAAAAAAATCGCATATTATAAAAAGGTTCTTTCTAATGAAGATATTGATGAAATTGAAAATGCAACTAATCTTGGAGCAGACTATGTTATCGTTGATGCCGACGACTGGAAAATAATTCCTCTGGAAAATATTATTGCCAAGCTTCAAGATAAAAGCACGAAAATTTTTACCACTGCAAAAAATTCTGAAGAGGTAAGAACAATGTTCACTGTTTTAGAGTTGGGTGTAGATGGTGTTATTCTCTCTACCAATAGTAAAGTCGAAATAGAACGATCCATAAAATTTATGAAAAATCTCTACTTTCCAATTCAAGCAGCTAGAATAATTGAAATAAAGGATGTTGGCATAGGTGAGAGGGTTTGTGTAGATACTGTTTCAATACTTGAAAATGGTGAGGGAATGCTGGTAGGAAGCAAGTCTAATTTTCTATTTTTAATACATAATGAATCATTTGGTTCTGCATTTACTTCTCCTCGTCCATTCCGCGTTAATGCCGGGGCTGTCTACTGTTATACTATTCTTCCAGACGGAAATACGCAATACCTATCTGAGCTTGAATCAGGAAATGAAATTTTGGTTATTAATAAATCTGGTTCATCACGAAGAGTTTCAGTTGGACGATCTAAAATTGAAACAAGACCTTTAAAACTTATAAGGGCATTATCTTCAAACGGTTTGGAAGGAACTGTAATAGTACAAAATGCAGAAACAATTCAAATGTTGACCAAGGATGGAAAATTGCTTCCGGTAACTGAAATTAAACCAGGTGATGAGATCCTATGTTCTTGTTCTCCACCGACAGGACGTCATTTTGGAATGAAAGTTAACGAATACATCGTTGAAAAATAATTAATCTTATTATAATTTTTATGATAAAAAATCCTGTATAAATTTTATTTATCAAATAGTTCATTGTTTTAAAGTATTCTGAATATTGATACCGACGGAATTTTAAATTAATGTCATCTTCATTTGATACGTCTTTCTTAAAATTTAAAGATAAAATATTGCCAGGGGATTGTAAACAAATTATTTCATTTCTTCCTAAAAATTCAATCCAATTGACAATTACCTCACCTCCTTATAGAAATGCTATAGATTATGATTTACATGTCTCAGGAACAGGAGAAAATTATCGAGGAAAGACAAAACAAGATACAACAGATTATATCAACGAAATGGTGGAAATTTTTAATGAGAAAATATTTAATGTAACCAAAGAAGGAGGCTATTGTTGTATCGTTATTGCAAACGAAGTTGTAAATGGAACCATCATTCCGTTACCACACATGTTATTATCGAGACTAGTGGAACCATTTGGCAATTGGTACCTGCATGAAGAAATTATATGGCATAAAGTTACAGGAGGTACCAATAGATACGGGTCTTTTGTTATAAATCCATATCCAAAATATTATCGTGCAAATATAATGCATGAATTTATTCTTGTATTGAGAAAGGGGGATGTCAAGTCAGGAAGAACCAGAAAACAAAACATCCTGCCTGCTACGCATGAGGAATGGACTAAAGAAATAGCAAATTCCGTATGGCATATAGCTCCTATCCCGCCTGGATATATAGAACATCCTTGTCCGTATCCAGAAGAGATTCCATATCGATTAATGAAGTTGTATTCTTATGAAAATGATATCGTTCTTGATCCATTTAATGGCAGTGGTCAAACGACCAAGGTTGCATTTCACTCTGGGCGACATTACATTGGAATAGATATCATGAAAGATTATGTGACTCTCGCCAGATCACGCTTGGATGAGGATTTACATATTCGTTCAGAAGCTTTGATTGCTAATTGGAAAAAAATTCCATCACATCATAATATTCCCAAAATAACCTAGTCAATATACTGTAAATCTGCATCTAGTATTCCTTCAAATACTAACAGAATCTTATATACCAAACACTATCAAATTATAAAAATAAATGAATACCTTTTGGATATTATAACTTACAATATTTTTTATATTGAATTAATGATTATAAATATATAATATAGAATGATGAAACTTTGTAAACAGTAAGTAAAAATATTCTTCAAACGATAAATTCTAAATTGGTAAAAATCTGTATATCCATCGCAGAAAGTAATATTAAAAAACTTGAAGAATCTGTTAAAAAAGCTTTACACATTGAACCAGATCTTTTGGAAATTCGGTTTGATTATTTACCTATTTGTGAGATTTATAATGCAATTAATATTGTTGATTCTATTAAAGATAAATGCATCTTTACCTTGAGACCTCTTAACCAGGGTGGAAGATATTCTGGAAGCGATGATGTAAGAGTTGAACAGTTAAAATTATTATCAAAACTAAATCCATATTTATTAGATGTCGAATATGAAACTATCCAGAATTATCCGATATTGTATGATTTTTTTCGAGAAAATAATTCCAAAATATTGATATCATCTCATAATTTCGAAAATACTCCTGATTGTTCAGTAATAGAAAACCTTATAATTGAAATCAGCCGCTATAGTAATTTTATAAAGATTGTAACAACCGCTACAACCGGCATGGATTCAATAAGACTACTAAAGTTGTATGAAATATTTCCGAAGATAAATTTAATACTATTTGCTATGGGTGATTATGGTATAATATCAAGAATTTTATGTACTATAGTAGGACATGCTCCATTTACTTATGCTACAATGAATGAATCGCTAGCTCCTGGACAGATGAATATTATTGAGATGCGTAGAATCTACAATAAAATTGATGAAAACATCTTGCAGAAAGAGAAATGACAAGTAATAATCAAATCAAAGATAGAATGAAAACTGGTTTACAAACATACTGTATTATTGGAAATCCCATATCACATTCATTATCTCCAGTCATGCAAAATACCGCCTTTAAAGAGTTAGGCTTGAATTGTAACTACTTTGCATTTAGAGTATCCCATGAGGATTTGAAAAGTTGTATTGACTCTTTCCGCTCGCTCAATATATCCGGATTCAATGTAACCATACCTCACAAAGTTAGTATTATAAAATATTTGGATTATTTGGATGAATCTGCATCAAAAGCCGCTGCAGTTAATACCGTGAAAAATATAAATGGAAAGTTATGGGGTTATAATACAGATATTTATGGATTTATGTTTCCTCTCCGGAAAAGAAATTTTGACTTTACAAAAAAAAATATTTTAATCATTGGGGCAGGAGGGTCCTCACGAGCAATAATCACTGGCTTATCTGAAGAAAAGGATAGGATTTCAAAAATTTTTATTGTTAATAGAACAATAAGTAAAGCAATGGAATTAACCGATTTTGCTTTGAAAAATGGTCTAAATTGCGAATTCCATTCCTTAGATGAAATTAAAAATTATTCATTAATTTCACATCTTATTGTCAACACAACTTCTATGGGAATGAATAACGAGGAGAGCCTTCTGGATTCAAAATCTATCAACAAGAATTCTATAGTTTTTGATATTGTGTATAATCCGATATACACAAACTTGATCCAAAATGCAAAACATGCTCAATCTACTATAATCTTTGGGTATGAAATGCTGTTGTTCCAAGGAGTAAAAGCATTTCAAATTTGGACAGGATTAAAGGCACCTGTTGAAGCAATGAAAAAATCTCTTTTAGGTATATTTGGAGAACCTAAATGAATATTGTTACATCTGCCAGTTTACACGGTGCGGTTTCTATTATAAATGCCATAGCAACAGGAAATGGATGCGCTTTAGGTATTTCCTTACCTGTAAAAGCTGAAATTGAGTGTAAATTAGGTCGCGGTATAATTACTTTTAATGAACAAGATAATAATACTTTTGTTGAATATGTCGTGAGAAACTCGATTCCAACACAATTTTTTCAAAAACATGATTTTAATGTAAAAGTTGTTTCCGAAATTCCTTCTGGATCTGGATTGAAAAGTTCCAGTGCCGTATCAACTGCAATATCTCTTGCTTGTTATGGAATCCCAATTTCTCCACATACATATGAAATTGATTATAATCAAGTTAATGAAACATCTAAGATCGATGATTTTCAGGTATTAAACTCCGCCGTATTGGCATCTAAACAAGCAGGAGTCACCATCACTGGTGCATATGACGATGCAACTGCATGTTACTTTGGTGGGTTTGTAATTACAAAAAACCTTTCGAATTATCTTGTAAAGAGAGAAGAATCGGATGAAAATCTTCATGCTGTCATACTTATTCCCAAACAGAAGTCTAGATCCGAAAATGTTCAGAATTTGAAGATATTGCGGCCTTTATTTGAGGAATTGTTTCATATAGCTAAAAAAGGTGAATACTGGAATGCAATGAATTTAAATGGAATTCTAATTGCTTCTTTGTTATATCAAGACAAAATTCCATTACTTTTAACTACAATTGAAAACGGTGTAATTGGAACAAGTATATCCGGAAACGGGCCAGCAATCGTTGCAATTGTCAAAAACAATGAAATTTCAAATATTGCTTCTATGTATAGCGAACATGGAAAAGTATTGATATCTAGAATTAGTAATCAAAAGGCTGAGGTTAAAAGAACCATTGTCTAGTAATAGTATAAAAATTAAACGTTCCTTTTTGGGAGGGAATATTATCTGCCCTCCCAGTAAGAGTTATACACACAGAGCTATAGCCATAGCATCACTTTCACAAGGAACCTCTAAAATTATTAATCCTTTATTTTCTCGTGATACCATAGCGACGATAAATGGATGTAAAATGTTAGGTGCAACAATTTTAGAAAATAAAAAATGTAATACAATTACAAAATCTAAAGAAATGTATTCGAAACCGACTTTGATCATAGATGGGAAAGAAAAATTAGACACTCCAGATGATGTGATAAATGCAGAAAATTCTGGTACGACAATTCGAATTTTGACTTCAATGTCTAGTTTAGTTAAAGATGGTTATACTATTTTAACAGGAGATGAAAGTCTTAGGAAACGTCCTATGAAACCACTTATTTCAGCTCTTAATCAACTTGGGGTGGATTCTTTTTCAACCAATTCCAATGATACACCACCATTAATTATAAAAGGTGGTGGTATTAAAGGCGGAAATGCAATAATTGAAGGTAATATTTCAAGTCAGTTTGTATCATCACTTTTAATATCTTGTATTTACTCTAATAGTGAAGTTTCTTTGAAGATATCCGGCAAGCAGGTTTCAAGACCGTATATTGACTCGACTATCGCTACCATGAATCATTTTGGCGTAGGGGTAGATTCAAATACTTCTGAATACTTTATCCCGCGGGCGCATTATTCTCCGACTGAAATTACAATACCTGGAGATTTCTCTACCGCTGCTTTGTTGATTGCTGCAGGCATATTGTCATCCAATGAATCAATTCTTATCTCTGGTTTAAATTTCGACCTGCCACAAGGAGATATGAAAATAATAGACATCGTAAGAGAAATGGGAGGAGAAATTAAGGCGGATAAAATTAATGGAACCATGCATATATACAGGTCCGATCAACTTAATGGTATAGAATGTGATTTAGTTGATTCACCGGATTTGTTGCCTGTTGTATCAATTCTATCAGTGATTTGTAAATCTCCAATGACTATTTATGGTATTTCTCATGCAAGGTTTAAAGAGACCGACAGGGTACATAATATTGCTACGGAATTACAAAAAATGGGACTAAATGTAACTGAAGATAGTGATTCATTAAAAATTACTGCTCCATCAGTTCTAAAAAATGCAAAATTAAATGCTTACGGTGATCATAGATTATTTATGGCATTTACGATTGTAAGCTTATTAACTAATAATTCTGTGGTATCTGGTGTAGAATCGGTAGATGTGTCTTTCCCTGATTTTATTCCAAAGATGAAAGAACTGGGTGCAGATATCCAATTTTCGGATTAATTTTTTTGTTATATCTTATTGTCAAATATGTGAATCTATCTCGTAGACTATTTTTTAATTATACATGCAACAGAATGTTTGTAAATATTGAGGATTAGCAGATGTTTTAATTATCATATCATACATATCATTTATATTTCAAATGAGTTAAATCAAATATTATGTATTAATTTCATATGTTCATTTTATCAGTATCCATTTTCTCTGATAATTCAAAATAAAAAATATGATATGATAGTATAAAATTTAGTCTATGTCTTGTAACATTCTCTTAATTTTTACTAATTTATCTTTCGTATATAATTATTAAATAGCAATAGAATATTCACAGTAGTAGTGGTAATGTATTTTATATCTATATTTTTTTGGATTGGGTTTATTAACGCAACACCACATAGACACTATGTTTTTTCTATTAAAAAAGAATTTAGATATGTATCTGTCTGTCTGGAATTAGGTATAGTATTTTGGATTTTTGCTAAAAAATCTATACACATAAACGAATAGCTGCGCTTATCATTGACGAAATAGTAATTCAAAAGATATGATGGAAACATTAGCATTTTTTGGATTGCTACAGAACTAGTACCCCATTCTATCATGGAATCTTTGAGCCTAGGTCTGATCGAAGTCTGCTAGTTGCAGGAAAATTTATAGAATCTTCGATTAGTAGATTTGAGCATCATACAGTCACTCTGATGGAGGAACACCTGTCGAGAAATATGCTATTTACTTGGATTGAGGCATTAATTACATCGTTACATGAAATAAGCATCAGTGAAAGTTTGAACCAATATTTTAAGGACAGGATTGAAAATTTCTATGATTATTATCCATGCATAAAAACAATTGTAATTTAGTACACGTTAACAACCGGATCATTCTCTGATTTAATTTTTAATTATATTCAAAATAATAAATTCAAGCTAGAATTAGAAGGTTCAATCATTATGAAGTTACCATAGTCTATTTATTAGAACTACAATATTCACAGATCTATTATACTAATTATAGGACAAAATTTAATAAATTTTGTCCTATAAATAAGAATAATAAAACTAATCACTAACGATACCTTATGTTAAGATTAATCGCTAAAATCAAAAAGTTAATTTTTATTCTTAAAATAGCAATTCTTTTTATCAAAAAATTATTGATTTACTAAAAAATGAAAAATACTTATTATACAACATTATAGTGAATAAATTCAAATTGAAAACCTTGTAATAATTGATGTTAACCATATTGGAATTTATAGAGTACTTATATTGATAAATACATTTATGAACTTGGATAATTGAATTTAACTTATTCAAAATAAGATTTTTTTGATTAAAGATACACACTATAAAACATTTAGTGTTTTATCAATCTATACTGATATTAGGACACACAATTATTTTAACATTTCAACATTTTTTCAAATTTTCATTATCTCATTAATCTACCTAGCAATCTCTTCATTTCAAATCAAAAACATATTTATCATTTAATAAAATCAATTCAAATGAATTTATTTTATTGGATACCAAAAGTCCATATACCCGAATTTTCTATTATCATCATTTTAGCATATGACTGGTAATATTATTGGCGAACGCTTCGTGGTTTCAACTTTCGGAGAAAGTCATGGAAAATGTATCGGAGCTTTAATCGACGGATGTCCAGCAGGATTGAATCTTGACGAATCTGATATTCAACCATTTCTAAATTTAAGAAAACCTGGTCAATCAACTATAACTACACAAAGAAAAGAAGATGATAAAGTGGAAATAGTTTCCGGAATTTTTAATCAATATACTACTGGAGCTCCGATTTGTATGATAATATGGAATAAGGACCAAGATTCAAGGTCTTATGAATCAATTAAATCAATTCCCCGTCCCGGACATTCGGATTTTACTTCTATTATGAAGTATGGGGGGTTTGCCGACTACAGAGGAAGCGGTAGATTCTCTGGAAGATTAACCGCTACCTTTGTAATGGCTGGAGCAATTGCAAAGAAACTACTAAAACAAGAATTAGGTATTGAAACAATTGCATACACTATTGAAATTGGAGGAATCAAGTCAGGAGATATTTCTTTTGATGATGCGAAGGACAATATTTATAATAATGATGTGCGATGTCCAGATAAAATAAAATCTCAGGAAATGAGAGAGGCTATCTTAAATGCGAAGCGGAATGGAGATTCACTTGGCGGAATAGTTGAATCTGTAAGTATTAATATTCCAGTGGGACTAGGTGAACCTATTTTCTCCTCCTTGGAATCCGATATAAGTCGGGCGCTATTTAGCATTCCCGCAGTAAAAGCAGTGGAATTCGGTTCAGGTTTTGATGGAACAAGAAAAACTGGTTCTGAAAATAATGACATATTTATCAGATCATCTTCTGGAAAAATTATAACAAAAACTAATAATTCTGGAGGAATATTGGGTGGAATTTCAAATGGTATGCCTATAGTTGTTCGTACTGGATTTAAACCAGCAGCATCTATTGCGAAAAGACAACATACTTTGGATTTATCCACAGATGAAGAAACCGACTTAATAGTTTCTGGAAGACACGACCCATGTGTTGTTCCAAGAGCCCCACCAGTTATAGAATCTGTAATTTCAATCATTCTAGCGGATCATGCAATAAGAAATGGAATAATATTACCCGTTTTAAATAAGGAAAAATCATGTGATAAATAAAATGGATACGAATCAACTTGATCTTTTAAGGACAGAGATACGCGATATAACTTTTGATATTATCAGACAAATCCAAAAAAGAATGGAAATGTCAAAACAAATAGGAAATATTAAAAACACGTTAGATATAGACATTGAAGATGAAAATGTAGAACAAGAGATAAAAAATCAAGTTTCTACTCTTTCTAAAGAAATAGGTCTAGACAATGAATTTACCGGAAAAATGATAAATTTGATTTTACAAGAATCAGTAAAAATACAGAAAAATTTTGTAAAATCTGCGAATAACGATATTCCAACTCATATGGCTATATTTATGAAAGCCAAAGAACTAGAGAGACAAGGTAAAAAAATAATACATATGGAGGTAGGCGAGCCAGATTATCCTCCGCCAACCAATATAAAAAATGTATTGTCAACTATTTATGATACTAAAAGATATCATTACACAGAAATTTTAGGGATTCCACAACTACGCCAATCGATAGCTAAAAACCTATATCAAAACATATCTTCGGAAGATATCATTATTACCCCTGGAGGAAGGTTTGGTGTATTTGCTACAATTGTTTCATTACTACAATCAGGTGATGAATTAATTTACATAGAACCGGCATGGCCTGCATATAAGGAATGCGCCGATTTTCTTGGAATAAAAACTCGAGTTTTAAATACTAAATTGGATGATAATTGGAATCCTAATATTTCAATGTTGGAAAAAATGATCAACGTAAATACGAAAATGATCGTACTAAATTATCCAAACAATCCCACTGGAAAGATCATAGATAAAGGAGTATTTGATGATATCCTTCACATAGCTAAAAAACATAATCTATATGTTCTGAGCGACGAAGTGTATTCTGATTATTCATTCAAAAAATTCACTAGTCTGTTAGAATACGAATATGAGAAAGGAATAATCATATCATCTTTTTCAAAAAAATACGCAATGACAGGTTTTCGAGTAGGTTACTGTATTTCTACCAATCAAATTATTTCTAAAATAAAAAAAATTCAAGCTGTTGCCATCACCTCTGTCGCTGAACCAATGCAATATTGTGCACTAGCAGCTCTTGAAAATGGAACAAAATTAAACATCAATTTGATAAAAGAACGTCTTGATTTTTTAGTGGACAGATTGATTGAGATGGGTCTAAAATTTTTTAAACCCGATGGATCTATGTATGTGTATCCAAAATTAAATGATAAGTTTTCAAATGATATGCATCTTGTTAATACTATGTTAGACAATGGTGTCGCAATTTCGCCTGGAAGTGGTTTTGGTAAGTCATATAATGAGTTTGTAAGAATATCTGCGTGCCAACCTTTAGATTTATTGGAAAAAGGAATGAATGTATTAGAGAAAATTATAACATGATGATTTATTATGGAAAAAGTGACTATTAATGAGGTAGCTATTATTGGTGGGGGAGGTAAAATGGGAACTTGGTTTACTACTTTTTTTCTAAATTCCAATTTTAATAGAATTAATTTATTCGATAAGAAATTAATCTTTAATCAGTACAAGGAAAAAAATAAAAAAAAAATATTTATCACTGACGATATATATGCGTGTATAAAAAATGCCGATCTTATTTTTATTTGTGTCCCTATACCATATGTTTCTGAAATTATATCGGAATGTTCCAAAAATGCAAAACCTGGAGCAATAATTTCCGAAATCTCTTCGATAAAACAGCAAACATTTAATTCTTTAGGCAACATTAGACAGGATCTTGTTCCTTTATGTATCCATCCCATGTTTGGTCCTGGTGCAAAAAATATTAACAAAATGAAAATAATAATGATACCTGTAAGAAACAAAAAATACGAATTATCCCTGACCAAAATGATTTTTCAAGATGCCAATATCATTCAAATAGATTCTCCATACACTCATGACAAAATAATCTCTGTTGTATTGGGACTTACTCACTACATGAATATAGTATTCGCTAAGTTTCTTTCCAATTTTGATTATCAGGAATTTAAAAATTATGGTGGAACTACGTTTAAAATGCAGTCAATTATTTCTGAAAGTATCTTTACTGATAATTCACAATTAATGGTCTCATTATTGTTTTCAAATCCTCTTTTGTTAGATGAAATTAAACTATTTTTAGAAGAAGCTAATAAAATTTTTATGTTAATCTCGAGTGATAACAAGAATGAATTCATAGACCATTTTGGAAAAATACAATTGTTTTTTGAAAAAAATAGTAATCCTGCCATTAGTTATAAAAAATTATATGATGCTATGAAAATCATCGACGAAACTAACTATGATTCATAATTAAGCTTTATAAATGAATGACTTGGTTTTTCCTTTTTTATTTTTAATAATATTAATCGCTAAATATGTACCAAATGCGATTGTAAAACTAGGTATCACTGAACCAATAGAATAATCAATTTGTATATATATTGGTGATATTGATGAGAACAAAAAATAGAGTATTAAACCTAATATCCATGAAAATATGGCAGAATAACCTATTTTTAATTCTGAATTCTTTATATTTTCAAAATTATATTTTTTCCTATCAATAAAGTAATAATCAGCGATTATGACTGCAAACAACGGAATAAAAATTGCACCGATTAATATCAGAAAAACTTCATATTGATCAATTGGAATTGTTATGGATAAAAGAGTACTTGTGATGATTATTCCAATTATCAAATATTTTTCTTTTACTTTTGGGAATATGCTCATAGCCGAAATTGATGCAGAATATGCATCAGCAAAGGCATTATCTATATCATCTAATAATAGTATCAATAGTATAAATCCAAAAAATATAGCTTGAATAGACAAAATTAATCCAGTTATATCTGAAATCCCAAATAACAGTCCAATAGCAAAAAGGATGGTATTTGTTATTGTAAATCCAAAAAACGTTCCAAAAAATGCAGTTTTACTATTTTTGGCAAAACGGTTATAATCTGCAACTAATGGTAACCAAGAGACAGGCATTACAATTACCAGGTCTAACGCTCCAAAAAAATTCATATCTATTTTGGAAATATCAAAAATTTGGATATTCGAAGATAATACATGTATTAACAATATAATCGACGTTGCATAAACAATCCAAATTGTAAACTGTCCAATAAATCTTTTAATTACTTTTATCGGACCAATGATTCCGAATATTAGAATTATAAATCCTATTAAAATCGAATTTAGGTAATTTGGAATAAAGTTATGTGTTATTATTTCAACAACTTTTGACATTATAAGAATTTCAAAAGTAGTCCATCCAATTAACTGAATAATATTAAAGACCGCGGGGATAATTGAACCAATTTTACCAAAGGTTGGAAATGAACTTATTATCGATGGTATTTTATTGTCACTTCCTATCTTTCCGCCTAGAGCAAGTAAAAAGGAACCTATTATCGATCCAATGATTATAGCAAGAATAGAATTGGAATAACCAAAATCCATGAGGAAGGAACCTGTTGATAAAACTAATAATCCCACTCCTAAACTAGACCAAAGTGCAAAAAAATTTTTTCCATCTAAATTACCTTTAGTAGGTTCATCAACATTGTTCAACCCATTAAATATTTTAGAAAAGAACAAGATTCGCCTAATCTTTTATACCCATCGTATTTTATTCGTTTTTATATATGGATTTCAGAATACGTCTGGTAATAATTCCTGTAGGTGCCTTATTCTCTGACTTCTCTTATTCTTTTTGAAATTAATAAAGTAACGGAAACAATTCCTAATGATAGTCCAATAAATCCTAAAAGGTAAGCCTTGTCAACTTCATTTAAAAGTTTTGTGGTAGCCTTAATTGATTCTTTAAGAGTATTTTTAGTATTATTGACATCATTCTTGATTTTTTCCACGTCTGATGATAATTTCTTTACAACGGTTTTTATTTCGTTTCCTATCAAATTAGTCTCTTTATTTTCCTCAACTAAAGTATTCCTGTTATCTATATTAGGAAATGAAATTTTTATGGGATCTTCTACATCTTCTAATTGAATTATACCCACTGTTTTTTGATTCTCTATCAAACCATTTATTTCAATAGAATAGCTTCCCAAGCTTTTTGGTATTATGGGCGATTCATAAATACTTGAAGATTCCTCTGATGAAATAAAACTTAATTCTTTTGTTAGTCCTCCAAATTTAATATCTATAATGGTATTTAATAATGCATTTCTGACGGATGTATCATCATTTTTTGTAACTTCTATTATTATATTATTTAATATATTCAATAATGGAGGTTCTGTTTTCCATCCTGCAGAAATAGTGTAATTTCCTATTTGAATTTCATTATGTGCATAAAGATTTGTATAGGGAAAGCTAGAAAATAATATTATTATAAATATAGTAAAAATAAAAATCAATTGACAAATACCGATTATCTTTATGTTGGTACAATCCAATTGCTTTCATAATATTATCTATGGCTGTTTTATATTAAATTAATTATCAAATCGAGTAGAAAATACATTTTATGATTTTCTAATCAAAAGTTCATTTACTTTAAAGGCGATAACAAAATTTTTAAAAAATAAATGTTCTATTAAATATTTATTGCAATAAATTTTTTAAAATCAGCAATTAATTATATTTGTTTTGTTAGAAATATTAAAATTTAAGTAGAAATAGAATGAATATGTTTCTGTTAAAAAAATTGTCTAATTAATAAAAACAATAATAGATAACTCCAACTTATTATTTTTATGGGGATTTTTTATCATATCTGGTTTGTATGTTTCGTATATTTATTTTGTATTTTTATTTCTTCTAATGTTTATGGTCATGGTTTAGGTAATGATCAACACCTAATAATGGATGATAAAGATGGGTCTTTTACCATAGAAGGTAAACTATATCCTTCTTTTATTGATGACATAAGCGGAAGTAAGGTTACCCCAACACTGGTTATACGGACTTTTAATTCAATGAATAATGAGACCGTTAATGGTATACAATACAATGTAGTGATCAAAACTGGAAATGAGATCGTTTTAAATCATTGTTTTATCCCGAAGGATGGGATTATCTACGCAAAGTTTTTCCCTGATTTTACAATCAAAACTGCGGAAATTTACTCATCAAAACATATCGATGAACATGATTCATGTATAGAAGAATTGGGAAAGGATAATCCTGTTCTAATAAAGAGCAAGATTTTTTCAATAGGTGGACTTTATCAAATTTCTTTGGAACTAAAATCCATTATTGATAGCACTCATTCTCAGGTTTTAGGTATCAAGATACCTCAAAAATCTGTAGATTTATTCATTACTTTAGGTCAAAATGAAAAATTTGAAATTCAAAATGTTGATCAAAAAATACTTGACACGAACCTTACACATATTAAGGTAAGATCTTATTATGATAAAATCAATAGTTTTAAGTATACAGAAGAAAACCAAACACAGAAATTCACTTTTGATATGCCGTTTAATTGGAATCAAACATTTGTAAATCAAATACCATTTTTACACCTTGAACTTTTTGTTCCAAAATCTACATTATTTGCCAAAACAAATGCCTATATAGGTACACTTAATGGTAATATCCTATCAACAAAATCTATTTTAATCGACGATTATTCGTCAGACTATTATAGAATTATTCATATGGTGGTAAATTCGGATAAATTAGATCAAATTATAAGACAATCATTTATTTCTCAAAACCAAAGAATGGTTTCTGATCAAGCATTATTTTCTTTATCCACTTCTAAAGAAATAAGATTTCCACTCGAAATAGGTTCATTGAAAAATAAGTATTTATTTCAAATATCTTGGAATCCTGAAAAGATTTATTCTGGAGAGCAAACCACATTTATTATTAACATTCAAGATCCGAAATCTGGAGATCTTTTAAGACACACCTATTTTGATTTTTCAATTCTAAACAGTGGTACTGAGATATACAAAGAGCATATTTTAACCGATTTTGGAGCTTTGACTAAGGATATTGTATTTCCGTTTTCCCAAGATAATCAGTTTTCTATTTTAATAGATAAAATTAACGGGGAAGATGATGGAATCATATTAAATTTGTCTGTCAGTTAATTTTTGTAGTAAGAATGTGATGAATTATTTGTTATTTCCATGTATTAGGGCGGCTTTTTCAATATGATGTTGGAGATCCTTACTTTTGGGTTTTATTTGGTGTGCACGATGCTTAACTTTTGATTTAATTTCATAATTTGTTATTATCCTTCTTATTTTTTCTATAGATTCCTTTACTTTTGTTCTATTTTTTGAAAAAATAATAATATAATTTCCAGAATCACCTTTTATTCCTCCAATCGCAATAGCCTGAACTATCTGGTCACAATGAGTTAACCTCATTAAGAGATCTGTCTCTATTTTTTTTGTTGCTAATATCCCTCTCTTATAGGATTCTATGGATATTTTGAGAACTTCTTTTATATATTCTTCATTAATTGCCATCGAATCATTTACTATCTGAATGTATACTTCATCTGAATTCTTTGTGAGGATATCCAGCAATTCTTTTGGATTCTTGTTTTTTGTCTGATCATAAAAAAAATTACATATAACTACATTAAAATTTTGTACACAAAAAATATCTGATATTTTCATATATCGGTTATTTTGTTTAATTATCCACCATGTACTATTGTTACTACTGTGAGGGAGTCGCCAGATTTAACCATAGTTTTACTTCCATCATAAACACTTGAATCTATCCCATTTATTGAAATTATCATGTTATTTTTATTAAATACATGAGAGTTCTCTGATTTTTTTTTTAGAGAATTCAAAATTTCTTCAAGAGTTAATGATTCTTCATTTATGGAAATCTTATCAAGACCTAATGCCTTTTTAGCGCCGCCTAATAATTTTATTTCGATCATTCTTGTTCTTCAGTTTCAATGGAAACTGATGATGCTTCCTTCTCCTCTTTGTTATCTCGTTTAAGTTTAGATGCAATATATCCTGCAACTCTATTTCTAAGACTTTTTGATCTAACTATGGCTAAATCTGTCATCATTTTCTTATTTTGTTCGAAATTATCGGAAAAATTATTTGGATGACTTTCTAAAAGCTCATTTGCGATCCTTTTTATTCTATTCATTTAAAAATATTATGAAATCTAGATATATTTTATCTTAATTGTTTTCGATCTCTATTTTATTGTGTTTTAATGACATAATTGAATAGTATATCAACAAAATTTGTAATCCATATCCTCCAATTATTAATAAAATTGCATTTACAGGTTTTGAAAAAGTCATCATTATATTTATGTGGGGAGGGGCTAATGTATTTCCAGCGATTACAATGAGACTTGCTATAATACAAAGATATATCGCAAATTTTTTTTTGTTAAGTATCAAAATCAATAATACCATAAAAAATATTTCTAATCCAATCGCAATAGATATTAATCTAAAATCACCAAATGGAAGGGCTATCAACCCTATTATTATTATTGCAATCAAAACCATTGATAATTTTTTTCTATCGTTTGTTTTCATGCCTTTAACAAAACTGATTTACAATAAGCAATCTTATTTGAATAATCATGAACTCTAATAAGAATATAGCGTTAATAAATAAATTTTTTTTACTATTATAATTGCAAGCTTACAATCATGGTAAATAATTATTCACGTAAGTGTCATAATAATAATCATGAGTAGAATCTAGAATTATTGGCTTGTTTTTTATGCTTTCCACCAATCAAAACCTATAAAGTCTATTTTTTTTTCAGTTGGTTTTGGGATTGCAATGATGAATTGTTTTTTTACGGTAGTGGCTAACCTCCCAGCTAATACGATTTCTATTGCATTAATTTTTTTTTCTTGATTGTAAACTTGTACCAAGAATGGAGCGTGGTCAATACCTGGTCCACGTTCATATAATGCAAAATCACATCCAAATTTGATTCCGGATGTCAGTACATATTTTAATTCCCTTAATTCCTTATAAGTCATATATTTTAAATCAAAATCATTGTATTCTATTCTGCATTTTTTTCTAAGAACATTAGAAGTAATCTTTTTTCTATTCGAATCTACAATTACTATCTTCTTTTTCTCAGCTAAATAATATCCCTCCATCAAATCTAACACCAATGGTGAATCAAATTGAATCCCTTTGGGTTTTGGCACTCCGATTGGTTTACCAAAGAACCCATTTGAATATAGATTACGTGAATGTTCTATATCATCAATTAAAATTCTGTTTTCTATTAAAATTCCTACCTGTTCACTTTTCATTAAATACTCATTGCCAATATTGTAAGAGAATCAGAGGCTTCTTGACATTTGTCTGCCATTCCTTCGATTCCTTCTATGGCATCTTTTAAGAGCAATAAATCCTTGTTGGATGTTATCTGATTTAGTGCATTAATAATCATATTTCTGTATTTTGCATCAACTTCTTTTTCTAATCTTTGAACATCGTGTGATAGGTCCAAGATTCCTGCAGGATTAAGACTTAATGCTCTTGTCATTTCATTAATCTTAAATATCAAGTCTACGGCCATTCCTATTAACTCCTTTAAATCAGTGGCGAGAGATCCATTTTGTAATGTGGAAGGTTTTATATTGGATAACCTAAATGCAGTTCCGCTGATATATCCCGCAATATCGTCTATTATATAAGCTGTTCTCAATATATCTTCTCTATAAACCATTAGGCTACCAATCTCTGCGACTTCCCGTGTTATCTTTCTTTTAATGGTTTTAACCTCATCTTCTCCATCCTTCATTTTATTGATACATTGCTGAACTTCATTATCTTTTTGCTCGGAAAGACATGATACTAATTGAGATAACTCTCTTGAAGAATTTAAAATCCTATTAACCTCATCGTGTAAAACAGCAAGTGTCTTTCTTTTTGCCTGAATCTCCATTTCTCCGCTATACATTTTATAATTATAAAATTAAGAAACTGGCTAATAATTCTTTTCAATATTTAAATTTTTATAAAATAATTTTTTGCCTTATCTCAATATCTTGGGCATTTAAAAAAGTATTTATTTATGTCTATTATTTTAGTTACAAATATGATGGAAATTTCAAATAATCTATTGAATTTATATCATAAATTGGACAAAAACAATTTCCTCTAGGTTTTTTAATTTGTAATTCAAAGAATCATACCTTATTTATTATTTTGTCACGAATTTCTATCATATCTCTTAAAACAGCGCTCGCAGTCTCAATCCCACCAGCACCTTTTCCTATTATAGTTTGTTCTCCTGCATATTCTAAGGTAAATTTTATTGCGTTTAGTGTTCCATCAACACAAATTGGATCGTTAGCATCTATTTCCATAGGTTTTACAATAAGGGTTCTATTTTCACAACTGGCAATTAACTTTATTGCACATTTTTTATTTTTTGCTTTATTTATATCGTCTAACGTTATCTTACTAATACCATACATACTTACGTTTTTCATTGTTACCTTCATTCCCATTATCCAATTGGCCATTATTACTAATTTTGCAGCAGCATCATATCCATCAACATCTAAGGATGGTTTTGCTTCTGCATATCCATTTTTTTGGGCATCAGAAAGTGCCCCTTGAAAGTCTAGACCATTTTCCATCTTACTAAGAATATAGTTTGTCGTACCGTTAAGGATACCTCTAAATGAAACTATTCTATCTCCTTTTAGACAATGTTTGGCATATTCTAATATTGGAGTTCCTCCTCCTACGGTTCCACTAAACCTAAACATTATTCCATTATAATCTGCCAATTCCAATAGCGATGGTAAAGCTAGGGAAAGAGGTCCCTTGTTCGCAGTTACTACATGCTTTCCTGATCTCATTGCACTAATTAAATGGGAAAGCCCTGGCTCTCCGTTATCAAGATTTGTAGGAGTAAGTTCCAATACAATTTCGGCTTCTGTATTCTCGATTATTTCCAAAGAATTCAATGCAACTTTTTTTTCATTATATTTGCCTACAGTTCCTTTGATCTTTTTTACATTCAAAAGTCTTTCTAAATCTAATCCAGATGGAGAGATGGCAGCTCCTTTGTGATCAACACATGCAACTATTCTTGGTTTAATACCGTAAATGTTGTAAAGATCAGGAGATTTCGATAAAAGAAGCTTTGTAAGACTTTGTCCTATTGCTCCAAATCCAATTAGTATAAGTCGCAAATTCTTGTAAATTATATTATCTTCTATTTAATATATTTGAAAATTATATGTCAGTCATTTTGGTTGTCACATATTGGTTTCTAAAAAAAATCTAATTGCTACTAAAATTAAAAATATTGCAAAGATTAAGGACAAAGTTTTTTCTTTCACTCTTGTTAAAAGCCTAGCCCCAAGTTGGGCACCAATTGCAGAACCTATTGCAATAATTATTCCATAAATATAATCTGGATGTCCAAGGATTATATGTGTGGCAAGACCAGTAACAGAAGAAAAAAGTAATATGAATTGTGATGTAGGACTAGCTATTTTCATTTTTGTATCCAAAATTAGGATAAGTAGAGGTACATATACTATACCGCCGCCAACACCGAACAAACTAGAGATCAAACCACCAATTAATGCAGTAGGATAAATCAAAATTTTTAATATACGACCATTATTTTTTGAATTACTATTATTTTTTAATAAAATTTTATTTTTAAAAATAATGTATGTTGCAACAGACAATAATACAATCGCAAAATAAAATTTAAAATCATTTATCGATATTTCTTTTGATAAAAATGCACCTAAAATGGATGTCGGGATTGTAATAATGCCAATTTTATATCCAGTAACATAATCAATAAGTTTCTTTTTTGAGAATATTATTGTAGAAGAAATACTGGTTGACACTACTCCTATCAGACTAGAACTAGAAATTATATAAGGCGGTAATCCTAAAAGGGCAAGTGCTGGAGTTGTTATTACCCCTCCACCTATTCCTATTAGTGCGCCTATAATCCCAGCAGATATTCCAATAAAGAACAAAAAAATAATTGATTCTATCATCCACGATCCATTCTTTTATCTTAAATTGCGATTTTTAACTTTGCTTTATCTAAATATCTTGTTTTATTATTTTGAGATCATTATTTTTTATCATTGACTGAGAAATCGAATTAAGCCAAAATCCTATTGTTGAATCTGAACCGTTGTTTTTATTTAAGTAAAAACTTAATTCATTAGAATATTTTGCTTTATTCTTTCTGTGATTAACTGTATCTGCATGCTCTTTTACTTTTAAGAAATCGATATTCACATTACATACATTACATCGTAATAGTTCATCATTTATCTTATTTTCGGTTAAATCCAATTTTAATTATTTTTTAGATTTATTTGGTATATTGGTTTTTTTATAATAAACCTTCTAATAGGTTGCGAAAACTTATTAATTCAGATTACAAATGAATAGGTTGGTAAAAAGATAATATCATGAAATATCCAAAAGTTGTTTTATCTGCCGATCGTACATTGATGTCCCCTTACCGTGGAATCTCATTAGCATCATTTTTTGGGTGTGCTCCAGCACTTGATTTTAGGAGGAATAAAAGTTCCTTTTGGTATTATATACTCAAAAATCAGGTAACTCCCAGAATTTTGTTCGATTTTATTTGTAATCCAATAGATCATAGTAATGGGATCGCAAATTACGCTCCATATGGTTTGAGAAAAGTAGAGGCATCATTGATTCGAGATGGATATAAAAAAGAAGATGTTGTAGTTGCGCATCCAGATCATATTGAAAAGTTTATCGGACCTGAAACGGAAGTTGTAGGAACTTATGAAATGGACCCTTTGGGAATGGGACCTGTAACTATGACATTTACATATGGACGTGCTACCATGTCATATGATGAATTTTACAACCGTGAATTACACCGAAAAATTTTAAAAGCTAAAGAAAAAACTGGAAGTAAAGCCAAGGTAGTAGTTGGAGCTTCTGGCACATGGCAATATAACTACGATCCAGTAAAAATTGAAGAATATGGTCTTTATGCAATATTAGAAGGAGAACTTGGAGGAATCGGGCCAGAGATAGATGGTGCAGGAGGAAGATTTTTCGATTCTCTTATTAATGGGGATTTAGACATGGCAAATCCTTTTAAAAAAAATGAATTTAAAGTTGAAATAAAAGAATTTACGAAGGATAATAAAAAAATTCATGGCAGATTTATACATTATAACGACGAACCATCTGTTGATGAAATTCCTAACATAATAAATCCAAGCATGCATGGCATGATAGAAGTTATGAGAGGATGTGGCAGAGGATGTAAATTTTGTGACGTAACTTTAAGACCACTCCGTTATTACCCTGTTGAAAAAATTCAAAAGGAAATTGAAATTAATATGAAGTATGGAGGATTAAAGAATGCGTGGGTTCATAGTGATGATATTTTTGTGTACGGATTAAACCCCAGAACTACAAAAAATATGCAGCCAAATAGAGAATCTATCGAAGATCTTTTCAAAGGTATAATGGCCACAGGCGTGGAACATACTAATCCCACACATGGTACATTAGCTGGGGCAATTGCAGATGAAAGACTGGTTCCCAATGTTTCAAAAATTATTAAATCTGGGCCAAATAACTTTATCGGGGTTCAATGTGGTTTTGAAACCGGAAGCATAAGATTGATTGGCAAATACGCTGACAGAAAATTGGCTCCATACAAGCCAGATGAATGGCATTGGGTCGTAAAGACTGGTGTAAAATTATTAAATGAAAATTACTGGGTGCCTGCCTTTACCCTTATTATGGGGCTAGATAACGATGAAACTGAAGAGGATAGCTGGGAGACAATTAGGCTTATACATGAATTGGAAAAGGAACAACCAGATTCACAATTTACAGTAACTCCTCTCACATTTGTTCCAATTGGACTTTTGGAAAAATCAAACTTTTTTGATATCGGAAACACAATGGATCCTGGAAAAATGGGAGTGATGTATAAAACTTGGCAACATAATTTTAAGTATGGGATACAGAAATTTATGCACAAGGTCGGAAGAGAGCATTTAGTTAAGAATTTGTTTTTTTCAGGATTGGCAAGAACACTAGGTGGTGTACCACTAACAGAAATAGAAAAATATGCACGAAAGAAAGGCCCAGATCATGAAAAGACTATAGAAAAGATAAAGGCAAATTATTGGTAAACATTAAAATAAAATATAATTTTTCTATTTCTTTGCACCAATAGTTCTATTTTTCAATCTCATGTGATGACCATGGCACTTTCGACATCGTTCTGATGAGATGGGATTTCTTCCACCGCAATTGAAACAAATCTTGTAGAATAATCTTCTTTGTTGTGCTATCTGTTTTTTATTTGCATCTGTGATGGGCATATTTTATTAGACTATGCGGTTAAATTTGTAGCTTTCTATTTTATCTTTAACAGACTAACATTGATATTATTATGCTATAACATATAAAATCGTCACCTCGACTTTATTGGAATCAAACCTTCGGGGAAAATTCTTGGGTATCAAAATAATATTGTCCTTTTTATCAGGTAATTTTTTTTATTTATCTCTAAATAGCCAATACCAAAGAATATAATAAATTTCATCGGATGAATGTGGTGTTTGTACATCTATTTGGCCCGGTTTTAATCTCATTATTCCACATTCCATATTTTTATTGGCAACAAAACTATGAAAATAGTTCTTAGGATTCTTGTCAGTTTCTTCATTTATGTTATTTAAAAAAAATTTTCGTTTATTTTTTTTTATTGACTATAAGAATATTTTACAGTTCAAATAAATTTATATTTTTTGACAATAATTTTCATCATTAGTAACCAAGGAAAGAACAGTATCGATCAATCAATATATATTAATTAAATTACGTTTTAGCAATATTGATATCAATAATCGGTGATGGAATTTTCAAAAAAAGCTGATAATTTGTATTACCGGAATGCCTGGTGCAGGTAAGTCAACTGTGGCTTCCTCATTATCAAAAGATGGATATGTTGTGGTAACGATGGGGGATTGTGTAAGAGAAGAGGCGTTTAATAGAGGATTAAATCCAACAGATGAAAATCTTGGGAAATTGATGCTTGAACTGAGGAAGGAAAATGGGGAAGAAGCAATAGCACGATTAGTGGCAAACAAAATTTCAACTATTCATTCTGAACAAAAAAAGAACAAATTCATAATAGATGGCATAAGAAGCAATTCAGAGATAAATCTGTTAAAAAAGTTAGGAGAAGTTAAAATTTTAGGAATTCATGCTTCTGCTACTAACCGATTTAGACATCTAAAGGAGAGGTCAAGATCAGATGCCCCATCTACAATGAAAGAATGTGAATTACGTGATCGAAGAGAGCTGGAAGTTGGAGTGAGCAAGGCAATTGCTCTAGCAGATGAAATCATTCCTAATAATGATATTCCGATTGACAAATTGATTTCCAAAGCACGTGCGATTATAAAGAAATGGGATAAATCGTCATAGTTTATATATTTATAAACTAACTTAGTTTCAAATTATGAATAAAAATTATAATATTAAAATAACAATCGAATCGATGATAAATCCTTCTGAATCTGGTGAAAAATTACTCAATGCGATAAAAAATATTATGAATATTGAGATATCAAGGGCAAATCATTTGCTATCGGGGTCATCATCTGATCTTTCATCTATTCAGCCAATACTTGAACAAGTTAGATCTAAATCTATTTTTTCTGTACTACGGCGATTGTTATTAACTAATATTGAAAATGATTCGACTTTTTTTTTATTGAACAAGCAAGCTGCAACAGTGAATACCGTTGTATTAACTGAAAATGAGCAAGATTCACCGCTTGGTACAATAAAAATTACCGTGAAATCAAATGACATAATGCATATAATAGAGAGAATTACACCGGAATCACAATAATTACCCAACAATCAGCTTACTTTTTGAAATTTCAATGCCTCATCCGAATATTTTTTAGGAATAATGAATATATCAATACCATGACTGATAATACTCCAACTGAAGATGAATTTATTGATGTGTTGATAGCTCAAGTGGGATATTTAGATCAGCTTGGATTAGAAGGTTTTATAGTATTAAAATCACCAGAAGGGAAAGAATTTCCAATTAATGCATTTTCGGGTGAAGTTGCAAAGCATATTTCACGTTTTAGATCGGGAGACAAAAGTAGTATTCCTACTATATATAATTTGGTTGATGAGATCGCTGTGATGCAAGATTTGCTTTTAACTGAGGTTAGACTGTATTTAAGTGGTTCAATCTTGCGTGCAAACTTGTACTTTCATGGAAGAAAAGGTGATTTGATCTTAAGAAATTATAGGGCTTCTGATGCTATTGCACTTGCATCCTATTATGATGCTCCTATTAAAGCTAGGAAAACCTTCTTTGAAGATTCTGTAACAAATTTGGAAACATAATTAAAGCATGATTAGATCCAATAAAAATGACTCGTTCTATGGTGCACCGTATATCATTTTATTCGGATCGATTTCCCTTATGCTCAAGTCTTTAAAATTCCATATTAAATTATCTGCTCTGAAGGTAACATAAGGTTTAGGATCCGTTAATATCTGATCGATTTTTTTATTACACTTTATTTTATAAAACACTTGATTGTTATTTTTTGCATTCCAATTACCGTTATCTATTATTTCAGACGTTTTTATCCAGTATCCTAAATTTTTATTATCTATATATGATTCCATTTTTACATTCGAGTTATTTTCTGTATTGTATACAACAGTTTTCCATCCAATCCATTTATTAAATATCGAATCAGTGATTTTTTGTTTAGCTCTATCGCCTGTATATCCTCCCGTATGCCAAATCTCTTTCTTCCAGGATACAGACCCATTTACATTGATAGACCCCACCAGTGCCGTTCCATCACAGGGAGTAGAACTTGAATGTTTTCCACTTCTAGCTATCCAGCTAAATTCATAATCCTTGTCAAAATCCTCAGTAATTGCTTTTTCATTAAAGGGCAATAATCCAACTATCTTTATATAACCTGTGATTTCCACATTTTTCCAAAATTCTCTATCAGTTGAATTAACATTAAATTTTACTTCTGAACCTCCAATTTGCCATGAATTATCTGCCTGCTTTCTTAATAACAAGTTGTCATAAGAAACTGAAAAAAGATCATCTGCCAAAGGGTTTGTCATGTTTAAATACCATTCCCTACCATTTTCCTTTGTCTGGTAAATTTTTATTATACCAAACCTATCTGTCATATTGGAATTGGATTTGTCTTGGATTGCTTGCACTAAGGTTTCATTTTGGTGATTATTGTAACTACTAATAGTACAAAATACTATAATTAAAAAAAAAGATAGAATGAAAAAACTAATATTATATAAAATCACTATGTTAAATTTTATTCATTTGTATAAAAATATTCAGAAACTATTTTTAGTAATTATCTATTAGAAAGATTGAAAATACAGAGAATGAAAATTCAATTGTGATTATAAAATACGTTGGTGAAATTACGGATCCAATTCATAAATTTATTAGATTTACTGAAGTGGAAAAAAAAATCATTGATACAAAGATTTTCCAAAGACTAAGAAGAATACGTCAATTGGCCGGTGCTCACCTTGTATATCCAAGTGCACAACATTCACGATTTGAACATTCTCTTGGAACTATGCATTTAGCAGGTTTAGCCGCGGAAGTATTGTTTTCAAAAAATTATATTAATGAAGAAGATATCCAAAAATTACGACTAGCTGCATTATTACACGATATAGGGCATGGTCCATTCTCACATTTATTTGAAGAAGTAATGGCAAACAAAACTGGAATGTCTCATGAAGATTTAGGAAAAGAGATTATCACAAAAACTGAGATTAATGATATAGTTAAAAAATTTGGCCAATCTCCTAGGGATATTTGTGACCTCTCATTCGGAAATTACAAAACTAAATTTTTTAATGATTTAATCTCTGGTGGTTTGTCAGTTGATATCATGGATTATCTACCACGTGATAGTTATTTTACTGGAACCGAGTATGGAAAACTAGATTATTATCGTCTCATCAGCTCGATGGAAATAAGTTCAAAAGACCACCTTGGCATAAATAAATCATCAATTTATTCTTTGGAATCTATGTTAATATCTAGATATGAGATGTTTAAAGCTGTATATTTTCATAAAACTGTAAGATCTGCAGAGGTAATGCTTCTCCATTCTATGATACTTGCAGATAACGATTTAAATTTATCAAATGCTACTCTTGAGGAATATCTTTTATTCACAGATGAAACCCTGATAGATGATATTTGTTCCCTTGGAGATAAAAATTCCATTGCTTCAGAATTAGCATTAGATTATAGAGGTAGAAAACTTTTAAAATGCATTTATGAAAAATTTTTTTACAATAAAAAGAGAATAAACAAAATCACTTATAATAGAAGGATAAAAAAAATAAAATCTCGATTGCTTGAAAATGCAAATGTTAGTGAAGAAGATATCTATATTGATTTGTCGGTCGCACCATCCATGCCTCTTACTCCAAAGAAGGATGAATTGAGTTTTATTATATTGATTGATAAAGAACAAGAATTTGAAACTCCTATCCATGATTTACCACTTTTCAAAGCTATGACTGGATTTTTGGATATGGTCAGGGTTTACTCAAATGATGACAATAGAGAAAAATTCAAAAATGTAGACTCAATTTTTTAATGAAAGATATTATATCAGATTATTAACTAACTATTGATGTGAATATCAATTGAAAAATACCAAAAAGACTATAGTGATCAAATTAAGTGGTAGTATTTTTAATTATAAATCTGAGTCTACCAAATTAAAAAAAATCTCTTTACTGTTAATGGATATTTTTGATTCGGTACAACCTATCGTAATAGCAGGAGGTGGAGATATTGCACGACATTATATTAAATTAGCGAGAGCGTTTGGATCAGATGAATCTAGCCTAGACCTTATGGGTATAGATGTATCTAGACTCAATGCTAAACTACTTGCAAGTTTACTGGGTGATTATTCATATGTCAATATTCCAAAAACTTTGGAAGAGATATCGCTTGCTAAAAATTCAGAAAAAATAATTGTTACTGGGGGATTACATCCTGGACAAAGTACAAATGCTACGGCTGCATTAATTGCAGAAAAAGTAAGGGCTGACTTATTTATTAATGCAACAGATGTTAATGGTATCTACGATAGTGATCCCAATCAAAATAAGAATGCAAATTTATTTAAAAAAATCAGTGTTTCAGATTGTTTAAATCTCTTGATAAAAGGAAGTTCTACTGCCGGAACCTATGATCTAATGGATATATTGTCCCTAAAGATAATAGAACGTTCAAAAATTAAGACATTTGTTATATTGTCAGATCCAACAATACTTAAAAAAATCATTATAGATAACAAGTCTGATGGAACAGAAATAGTTTTTTAATTTACTGTTATAATTTTCCCTTCAAATGGATTTAATCCATCTTTTATCATTTTTTTATAAATCTCCTGGCCACTTTTTATGGAAATTGGCTTGGATTGAGCCTTAGCATAACCTTGATCGTCACAAATAAATAACATCATTTCATCATCTTTTGTCAATTTTCCTACCAACATCTCCTCACCTACAGGTTCAAAACCATTTTTTCCCTGTTTGATTGTATACGTTAACATAGAAAAACCAGTATATTCAAATAATTTCATCTGTGCATTTCTAGATCTCTCAGTACCAATGAACGCAGCTTTATGATATTGCATACTATAGTTTGAATAAAAGATTCGAGAAATATAAGTAATAGCATATGGCAGTGGTAATGTAAAGAATTTGCTATCAATACGATGTTAGGATCGGAGTACGTTTCAGATACAGATCATTTTTTGAAATTAAAAAGTAATAATATGAAATCTCGGTACATTTAAAAAATGGGTACTTTATAACTAAAACCTGGCTTGTCTTTATACATTAAAGGGTCTAAAACTATAGCAAAAATAATTTCAAGTATTCTTTTAGCCTTACAACAACCAAATTTTGTTTTTAATTTTATTACTACAATTTTAGTAAATTATATCGATATCCAAAACATATCTAAAAAAAAGGTTAAAAGTACAGCATAACCGACTAGATTGGCAGATACTAACACATCTAGAGATTCTGCCAATAAAACTCTGTTGTGTGGTAGACTTTGTTTTAAAACATATGTAGGTTAATAGCATATGATCTATTAACCGAGTAATATATCATTAAACTATAAATTAATATAATTCAACTTTGTAATAAAAAATATTGAATTTCCCCATAATGCAAATTCCCTTAGGATCAGAATGGATTTTCATCGGCATTATAATCATCGTAGTGTTTTTTGGTGTGAAGAAAATTCCAGAACTGGCCAGATCATTTGGAAAAGCATCAGCCGAATTCGAAAAAGCACGTATAGAAGCTAAAAGAGATTTGGACAAACTCAAAATACAAAATAATGATGTAGGTAGGGAAAAATTAGAATCTATAGCTGAAACACTCGGAATAGATTATAGCAATAAAAACGACGAAGAATTGAGAGTAGCAATTGATAATGAAATAAGTAAATCAAAAAAGAAATAACTCTTCTAAACTTTTATAATAATTCTTATTATATTCTATAGTTAATCATATTTTGAAACAGAATGATTTCTAGAAATGAAATCGATAATATTCTTAAAAGTTACGACCTTGATGAAATCAAAATAGGAGTACTAGGAAGTCATTCCGCACTGGAAGTTATGGATGGAGCCAAAGATGAATCTATAAAAACAATTTGTATTTGTCAAAGAGGAAGGGAAACTCCTTATCTTAGATTCAAAAGAATATCTGACCAAGTCCTGATACTTGATAGATTTACTGATATCTTAAACTTTGAACATCAGGAAAAATTAAGACAAAGCAATGTTATTTTTGTTGCAAACAGGGCTTTTTCTGCATATTTGGGATATGATTCTATAGAAAATAATTTCAGAGTTCCTGTATTTGGAAACAGATTTTTACAAAGAGTTGAGGAACGTACTTCACCAAAAAACCAATATCATTTACTTGAGAAATCCAAGATAAGATATCCACGAATTTTAAGTGATCCTTCTCAAATCTCAGGGCCATCAATCGTTAAGGTTCAGGAAGCACGAAGAAAACTTGAAAGAGCATTTTTCTTTGTTTCTTCTTATGAAGATTATAAAGAAAAAACAAGGAAAAAACTAGACACTGGTTTGATAGATAATGCTGATCTTAAAAAAGCAACCATTGAAGAATATATAATTGGGACTTATTTCAATTTTAATTTTTTTCATTCCCCTTTGACAAATGAAACTGAATTTCTAGGAATAGAAAGAAGATTACAAACAAATTTACATGATTTTACCACCTCCCTTACTGCCAAACAACAATTAGATCTAGATTTGGATCTGCAAAATATAGAAATTGGACATACTCCTGCCAGCATTAGGGAATCAATGCTGGAGAAGGTATTTGATTTGGGTGATAGATTTGTCAATACAGTTAAGTATGAATATCCTCCTGGAATTATAGGTCCATTATCTTTACAAAGTGTAGTCACTAAAGATCTTGATATAGTAGTGTATGATGTGTCCCTAAGAGTTCCTGGAAATCCTATAATGACAACCACTTCGCCTTATTCAAAATATTATTATGGTTTTCCAATGGGAATAGGAAGGAGGATTTCACTTGAGGTTGTTAATGCAATAAAATCAAAACAACTAAATTTGATAAGCACATAATCTCTACAATTTTATTCTAGAATTTTTAATATTTCTTTTAAAGTTCCAATTGTATGATCAGATTCTTCAAGACTGTTTTTGGGTACTTGATATCTAAATATGGATCCAGTATATCTTATCGTCTTCATACCCACAAACTTTGCTGGTGCTATATCTACATCTACTCTATCTCCAACCATGCAACAATTTTTAGGAGAAACATTGTCCATCCTAAAAACATATTCCAAATCAGAAATTCTTTTATCTCTGACCTCACTTGATAATATTATTTTATTGAAATACTTATTGAGACCTAAGGAATGAAATGCTTTAACAATTCTAGGACTATCATGTGAAATAACCCCGAGCTTGTAAGAACAAGATAACCTATCTAGTATCTCAATAGTATCGTCGAATAGAAAAAATAATTGAGTTCCAATTTGATTTAATCTTTTCTTCATTTCTTTTAAGACAATCGTTTCATATCCCATTGGAAGTATCAATTTTGATATCTTTGATACTAGGTATTCTACCCAATCGATATCAATTTTATTTGTTTTGATAATATTGTTTCTCAATGTTAGATAATTTTTGAAATCTATTTTAGCACCATATCCATTTATTAGTTCAAAAAGACTATCGTCTAGAAATTTAATAAATTTGACTTCGTCTATTAGAGTTTGACCGATATCAAAATAGATCTGATTCATGATAAAATATCTTTGCCCGAGTTCTATAATAATGATTATATGGAATTACTCTTTTGTATAATGTGACTTTTGTAGTAGTATAAAGAAATATATCTTTAGATTCGAATTCTAATTATAGTATGAAGGTCGGAATAATTTCAGACACACATGATGATATTTCAAATGTCAGAAAAGCAATCAAGATGTTTAATAATAATAATGTATCGTATGTTATTCATGCAGGCGATTATATTTTTCCAGGTATTATTAAGGAATTTTCAAAATTAAATGTTGGGATTAAATTCATTGGAATTTTGGGAAATAATGATGGTGAAAGACTTGGTCTTTATGAGTGTTTTAAAAATCTCAAATCTGATTTTTATGGTGATTTTGCAGAGATAGAAATTGATAGTATTAGATTTGGAATTTATCATGGTACGAATGTTTTTATGAAAAATTCATTAATAGAATGTGGGAAATACGACGTATTTGTTTTTGGCCATACTCATAAGAAAGAAAACTACATGAACAAAAAAACTCTAGTGCTTAATCCCGGGAGTGCCCATTCAAACATGCAAGATCTAGATGAAATTAAAAAACCTATGTTGATAATATATGATACTGCGAAAAGAACTTTCTCATTTCTGGAAATAATATGAAAGAATTTGACAAAACTAAGTTACTGTTGACTTTTTATCTTTCTTAATTGTAAATATTTTGATGTAACCTCTTTATGACATGTCTTGCATAATGTTCTAAGGTTATCATGATTGTGAAAAAATTCCATTACTGTTTTTATTTTGTCATCTTTATTATCTACACGATATCCCATTTCCAGAAACATTGATTTGGGTATAATGTGGTCACATTCTAATTTTCTCACTTTTATTCTTCCTCTTCTATAGAAAATCGGAAATTTTTTTTTACAGACTTGACAAGTATAGTTATCCCTTTTAAAAATATCCAATCTAACTTTATTCCAAAAAAAATTTTTATAATACCATTTCCGAAATTCAATATTGCATTTTTTAGAACAATATTTTCTATATGGTTTCCTTGGAAAATTCACACAATCTGTATTTCTGCATAATAAAATCCCGTTTTTATCATATTTATCAAATTCTCTGATATATACAATCAAATTTACCTTCGATGAATCAGCCAAGCTGTTTTAAAATATCCGAAACGATTTATATTCATTACCTGATAAACTTTATTTATCAAGTTTCATTTTATTATTAATCGTTGATAGTTTTTTAACAAGATGGATCGAAATTATAAATTAAATTTATACCTATAATTGATAACATATTATCGATATTTATTCTAAATTAGTATTTTTTGTTATCAATAAATTGAAAACTATAGTAATTCATTTTGATGTAGATCGTTTAAAATGGGTTTGAGTTTTTCCAGTATTTCTTTTTCCTTAAGTATGTATTTATCTCTTATAAAAAATGTTATTGAAATTATATTCAAATCCTCCCTTGATGGGTTTACCATATTATTTACAATATTAAAATTCTCTTTTTTCTCGTTAATCCAATTCATCCAAATCTTTATTCTTAGTAGATTGTCTTCAAAATTCTTATAAATTCCATTAATGTCTAATTCTTGATTGTTATAAATATTGATCTTTATAAACGGTAACATAAAATACCCATTATAAATTTCCTCATGATTTTCATTCATTTTTTGAATAATACTGTCCTCTTCTTTTTCGTTGTCAAATTTATATACTGGAAAAAAAAATCCTGTCAAATTTTTATTCCAATCATAAATTTTATAGTATGAATCTTCATAGATACAACTCCAGTTAATTTCTGAATTTTTAAATTTCACTTGTTATTCTTATTTTTTTTGTTATTTTTAGATTTAGATCAAAATATCTGATATTTTATTATTAATTTCTTATCCGATAATTCAAATACTTGTTATAAATAAATACATTTATGCTCATTTATCTCTCCGATAGATATGCACATACTTTTATTATTTTAACCATTTTCTTATTTAACTTTATGTTTTTCATTGATTCAGCAATAGCACAAAAAAACAACTCTGATACTAATACAATAAATGGACTTTCATTTCAAGAATTATTTAAGCAAGTAAAAAATTCTATAGTTCAAGTTACGTACATTGATCTAAATAATCCACTAAACTCTCGATTAGGTTCTGGGTTTGTTTATGACTATGACGGACATATCATTACCAATGCTCACGTAGCACTTATTCCTGACGGTGGTATTCAGGAATTGCAAGTAACTTTTTTGGATGGAAAAACATATACTGCATCCATAGTTGGAGCCGATCCGTTTACGGATGTGGCTGTTCTGAAGATTAAAGATCCTTATTTAGTAAAATTATATCCTCTATCATTAGGAGATTCTAAAGTACTAGAGGTAGGTGAAACGGTTGTGGCTATAGGAAATCCATTTGGCTTATCTGGATCTATGAGCAGTGGCATTGTTAGTGGTTTAGGAAGACTTTTGCCCGCAAACGAAGAAAATGTCTTGGGTCAAACACCATTACAAACATTTTCGATGTCTGATATCATTCAAACAGATGCAGCAATCAATCCTGGAAATTCAGGTGGTCCATTATTAAATCTTCGCGGTCAAGTCATAGGAATGAACACAGCTATTTTTTCAAATACTGGAGTTTATTCTGGTGTAGGTTTTGCTGTACCTTCGCAAACAATTAAAAAAGTTGTTCCATCAATAGTAAAAACTGGAATATACGAACATCCTTTTATCGGTGTTATTGGTTTGGATATTAATCCAGAAGTTGCGTCAAAATTAGGACTCACATTAGATCATGGTTTTCTCGTTACAGGCATAACTCCTAAAAGCCCTGCAGAAAAATACAAAATTCATGCTGCTAAAAGGACAAAATCTTTTGACGGAGATATTTCTTTTACTGGAGGAGATGTAATTGTTAAAATTGATGGAATAGATGTTACTAAAATTGATTCAATACTTACATACCTCGAACGTGATAAACAAATAGGTGATAAAATTATGCTCACTATTTATCGTGATGGTGCATATAAAGAAATCGAACTCGTTCTAGAAAAACGACCTACTTTCAATCCTGATGAAGATAATAACCAACTAAATAATGACTATAAAAATTCTCAAGACAATTCAAACCTCGATCCTGATAAAAATTCTTCAAAAGATAGTTATTCTGAATGTTCAAAATTTTTTGGACAGGATATCTGCGATTTTATCTTTAGAAAATAATTTTTAAATAAACCATTTTTTCTTTAATATATGAAAACTATCACGGTCTTGCCGATATGGATTTTTTGAAGGCCACACAAAAATAATTTACCCCATATGTATTAACATTCTATACTAAATTTGTTATTAATTTGATATTGCCAGTATTGATTTTAACTTATTTATTATATAGGTCATTTTTGAAATCAATTCCAGACTATATCCCTCAATTTTTTTATTAAACTACCAGTTTAAAAGCTAATATGTAAAAAAAATCATTTTGATACAACAATTTAAAAAAGATGTATGTTGCTTAGATGTATTTACTTGAAACTTTATTTTGAGACTAAATATATCACATGATTATAATTAACAATACTAAAATCTCATTAGTGTGATTTGTTTTAACGCAATTGGGCAGCATTTTTTCTTGAATTTTTGAATAGTGTCATGTGTTTTCCCAAAAATAGCATGTTTCGACTAAATCCAAATTATATTCGCTAAATGGGAAAACATTATTGAAAATTGAAATCTATATACAAGTTACAAAATCAAGATTTTGATAATTACTATAGTTATAACAATAAGAAACTATTATTCTTCTATAGACACGATCTAATTAAAAGAATTATCTCAATCAAGGTAGCGACGTAACTCATTAATTATAGTGACGGGATGTTTGTTAGTGTTTCATAAATATTCATAAAACAAAAATTTGGTTAAGTTCTTACTCCACTTGTAAATATTTAATTCGTTCAAATTTCATACTAATATCTTAAAATAGGACCTTTATGACTACAGATTTTATTATTAAAGTTAAAAAAATTTTTTGTTATATTAATTACTAAATCGAATTACCCCTGAAGTCAATAAAGGTTTATAAATATTAATGGAAAATGACAGAATGGTGTTCCAATTTTTTTATCTGTTTATTTCCATTCCGATATTTTTAGTCTTGTTTTTTTTATATTTTAATAACACAGTTTTTTTTACAAGTTTTTCTATTCGAGAAAATCCAGATAGCAATTTAACCATTCTATCAGTCTCACAGAATGGAGATTTATTACCCGGAGGCAAATTTTTGATCGAACCAAATCCTTTTGATTCACACAAAAATTTTTTAAAAATTTTTGATAATTCGTTTTTAGATAAAGATAAACGAGATGGTGTAATTTTTCTCACTGGATTACCTGATGGAATGTTTACAATAACACAGTTTGATATACGATCAGATTATGAGATAAATAATTTATCGAAAAGATTTGTATTTGATGCTATTTCTAAAAATTATTCTTTCACATTTACAAATAAAAAGAAGGTAGAATCATCTATTTCAAATTTTTATAAAGATAATACAGAAGCATATACTTATAATGCAAAGTTTGAGTGCGGTTCTATTTTGGGGAATGAAGGACCTTTAAGGCCTGGACATTACGACACCGATATTAGTATTTACAATAAACAAAAATATCCTGTGGAAATCTTTTGGAACGTAATTGAAAATGAGGGTTCTACAAGTAGTGCAATCATAAAAACAATAAATCCCGAATCCTCTATTGCTATTGTATGCAAGGATATAACTAATCTTTTAGGCAAGACTTTAAAAAATCATAATTTTAAAGAAGGGTTTGTAATTATAGAGGAAAATGATATCACTAGTTTTAATACTGTATATAACGGTAATTCAATAAAAGTACTAGGGAAATCGCAAACAGGTTTATTGGATATACAGGTGTTTTATACCGCAAATGCATTGGAACGAATACCGCATGAGGTTATTGTCAACGGAGTAATCTTTCAAATAACAAATAGTTCTTCCACAAAAATACCACGAGATCAATTAAACACAGATTTGCTAATTACAGAAATAATTGAGCCACATACAATCATAAACCTTGATGAAAAAATAAAGACTACTTTGGCCTCTTATTATAATCTAACAACCATAGAAAAAGAATTATTAAGTTTAAAAATCCGAAATACTGCTGTAGGAGCAACTAGTATACTTGACGACCATGCGATCTCTCTGACGCATATCATGCCTCAATATTTAAAATAATTAAAATTTTCTGTTTTTTCAGTTAACAATATAAATCATTTAAATTTTTTAACTTATGTGAATCATAGTAAATCCATATTTTATACCAATGATTTATGGTCTTTACAAATCATTTTATTTTCTGGATTGGGAATTTTAATGTTTTTTTCAAATTTTTATTTTTTAACTTCATACACACAAGAACAAAATACTGAAATTCAGAATAATAATATTCAAGGCAAAATGATAGAATCAAGGAATGATGCAATATCTAGGTACGAACTTCAATTTTGTGGATCTGATTCCAAAGTAAATTCTAATTTTTATGTATCAGAAATAAAGACTTCATCAAAATGCGAGATGCCTTTAGCTATAACTATAGACGATGAAGGAGTTTGGTACATTTCAACCAAAAATGGATTATTAGTTAAATATGACATAAACCATGAAAAATTTACAAAATATGCTATTCCAATATGGAAGTCAAGAGACCTACCTACAGATTCGTCTCAAGTTTGGGAATTAAAACACGATCTATCTGGGAGTAATCTTTGGTTTACAGATGAGAAACAAAACAGCATTTGGAAATTTGATAAAATTAATAAATCATTTGAAATGTTTCCAGTTCCTTCAAATTCAAGTTTGTTTGGTACGTCGTATCCTGTTTCAATTGATTTCGATTCTAAAGGTAATATATATTTCGTAGGAATAAGGACACCTTCCCTCTATATTGGTAACATTTCTCAAATGAAAAATGGAACTTCATCTGGTATTTCTGTAATTGATTTACCCATTGATGAATTTAAAGGGATAGAACCTGACTTGGTAAGTGTAGGCTCAATAGTTGTCGACAAGAAAAATCCGGTTGTTTGGATTTCTATGCTTGCATTTGGACAGAAAGGATTAATTCTAAAATACGATATTATTAATAATTCTTTCAAAACCTTTGTACTCCCCTCCGATTTGACCTCACCTGTAGGGTTACTTTTGGATGGAAACAATAATCTTTGGGTCACTGACCATGGGACAAACATCTTTTTTAAATTTAATGTTAATACCGAAAATATTACAAAATTTACTACCTCTATGGCGTCCACAAAATTGTTTGGAGGCAATGAAATCAGAGGAGCGTACACTTTACCTTACTGGTTAAAAAATGGATTTAACTCAACAGTTCTTTTTAACGAACATACTGGCAATCAGATTGCAAGATTTGACCCCGCAAATGAGATCTTAACCGAATACTGGTTGCCGTCACAAAATAAATTGTTTGGACCATGTGATCCATCAAACCTTGAGATTAATAATTGTGGCATTGGTAACATTCTCCAATTTTCGGATGAAAAAGACGGAAAAATCTGGTTTACCGAATGGTCAGAAAACAAAATTGGTTTTATTAAAAATTCTTCAATTCCTTTTTCTGTATTTTCGCCTCATAATACAATAGTTGTAAAACAAGGGGAGAGTAAAGAAATACCATTAATTATTCATGCAAATGAAAGTGTTAATTTAAAGCCAATTTCATCCTCCACTTCAACACCCACAGGTGAATTGGCACCATCATCAGGTTATTTCAGTGAAAATCCAATAATACTTCAAAAAGGAAATCAAAAACTGTTTTATTTCATTATAAATGTCTCTCCTGATCAAGAACCAGGCAATTATGTTTTGATGTTAGGAGCTGACAACAATTCTGTTTCGGTCTCAAAGGCTATTCATATTCTAGTCGTCTAAATAATCTTTTTTCATTTTAGCTTGACATTTTAATTATCCATTTTAACGTTAAACTACATCTATTTTCAAATTCACACAAAATTATATCCTAAATCAATTTCAATTTTTTTATCTTTTTAATCTATTTATTATTTGTTTAAATTCAATTATTTAAAATTTTGTGTAGAAACTAAAATCTTAAAGACATTTCTATGAAAAATTACCAAAAAGAAGAATTATAAAAAATTGTTAAAAAATTGTAGTAATTATTAAAATAGATACTGACATAATAATTTCTGAAATGGGTTTCATTGTATGGATTCTCTTATTTGTTACCTTTCTAGCTATTATAGGATTAGGTTGGGATAATTTTTTTAAAGGTGTCTTAAAAGGAGCTGATAAATTGGGTATTACTCAAACTATAGGTAATATAACTAAAAATACAAAGGACTCTATTCAGGAAATTGTTTCAGAATCCTCTAAAGATATAATATCTAATCTTACAAATGAAAAGTAGGTATATATATCACTGAAAGCAAAAAATATAAATTCGATATTTATTTCATTCCAATAAGTTATATTTCAGTTATATGAAAAAGAATAATAAAACCGAGTATTATTGAATTGAAGGGAACTTCTAATAAAGCTATATATGCGGCACTATTTGGAAATCTGGCAATTGCCATTTCAAAACTTATTGCAACTATTTTTACTGGCAGTACGGCTATGCTCGCAGAAACATTTCATTCATTTTCTGATACATCTAATCAGTTATTATTGTTGTTAGGAATTAAAACTAGCAAGAAAGCAGCAAGCGAAAGACATCCTTTTGGTTACGGAAAAGACAGATTTTTCTGGTCTTTTATAGTGGCAACAATGTTGTTTGGAATTTCCGGAATCTTGTCATTTCAACACGGGATCGGCGATTTAATTGATATTCACGGGAAACGTACTATTGAAAATGTAACGTTAAGTTATCTTATACTTTTAATTTCTGCTTGCTTTGAAGGATACGCACTAAGTATCGCCTTGAAGTTTTTTAAAGAAGCTATCCGTCGTCAACATAAAAAAATAACACTTGGTAATCTGTTTAAGGAATTTCAAGATAGCAAGGACCCAGCTCTTATTACGGTAATGGTGGAGGACTCGGCTGCATTATTGGGAATTGCAATTGCAGGTATTGGAATCTTTATATCCGATTTAACCAAAAATACAGTATATGATTCTATATCTTCATTAGCTATCGGTTGTGTTTTGATGGGTTTTGCATTCTTTCTTGCCAAAGAAAATAGAGCATTATTAATAGGAGAAGCGATTTCAAAATCTGAATACAACAAAATCCTCAAAGTTGTTAAAAAAATCCCAGAGGTAAAAAGAATTATTTCTCTTCGAACAATGCATTTTTCACCCGATGATGTTCTTATCGCTATGGAGGTAAGTCTTATAGACGGACTTGATACAGATATGATCGGATTTGTTATTGATAATATAGAGGCACATATAAAAAAAACCATACCTTATGTAAATCCATCTAAAATATATATAGAAATAGAAAGAGATAATTCCAAATAGTAATTATTTGATATTCATTAGTTATTGTTATGTTATCTCATACAAATGTCCTTTCAATCAATCCAAAATCAGTCAATTCTGTTTTCTCTTTTTCGATTATTCTATGAATTACTTCAATTGCTGTTTTTTTATGTAAAAACTCATTATTGTTACCACATCTGTAAGAATAGGTACATCTTGGACATCCATCCTCATTTCTACATGGACATTCAGTTAGGATATCATAGGCACGATAAATGGCTTTCTCAAATCTTTCAAACAATACTTTACTTGCTCCATTTCCACCAATCGCACTATCATGAATGACAATAATTCCGGAGGACCCAAGAGAAATCCCTCCAAGGTCATGAGATGCTCCTCCTGTAATCATGGAACTCCCCTCAATTAAGACATGTTCTGAAGCATGATATCCACTCATCTCAATATTTTGACTGTTTTCAGATTTTAACAAGATGTCTAAAGGTCTAGGAACTTTAAAGATCATCCCTTTGGTAACATATTGATATGAGATCGGATCATCAAAAAAGATTTTCAATCCTTTTGATTCATCCTTTCCAATCTCTATATTGACATAACCAACTATTTTTTTGATTATTTTTAATGAACAATACCTAACATCTAACTCCAGTATTTTTTTTTCTTCATAAGTTTCTAAAATTTCAGGATGTTCCTCTACAATGGGTTTGGTATAATATGGATTATTTTTTGGAATAGTGATAAGTTTGGCATATTTTGATTCATTATCTTTATCATCACTAATATGAGATGTTTTGACTTTATAACGTGTTCCACCTAAAAAATATATCGCGTTTGGATATAACTCATCTAACGCCTGAGGCAAATTTCTTTCTCCTATTTTTTTCTCATTAAAAAATATATCTACACTTTTTCCTATCCCTCTTAAGCTATATTTTTTTATTAGTTCTTTTCCTCTCGGTGTGGGAATAAAACTATTTTCCTTTAATTGAATCAAATTCCTTGATAAGAGAAGTTTAATTACATCATAAATTGGTCTTTCTTCAATTTTTGATAATGGTTTATCCATACACATTGCAAGTACTTGAACCTCTTTTACAAACTGATTATCAGAGTCGATATAGGGAATTTCTTGGTCTTCAAAATAATCATCAGGGTGTAGTCTATAATATTGACTTATAGGATCATTGCCCAAAGCAAGAAAAGCATATCCTTCTTGACCTTTCCTAGATGCTCTTCCCAATCTTTGTATGAGTCTATTTATAGGGACAATATCTGATATAACAGAATCTATATCTCCAATATCTATACCAAGTTCAAGTGTAGGAGTGGCAGAAATAATCATTAGTCTGTTGATTTTAAATAATTCTTCATTTTTTTTTCTCAATGTTGGTAACAATCCAGACCTATGTACACCAACTTGGATTCCATTTTTTTTTGCATAAAATGCAAATAACTCTGCACTTTGATGAGAATTATTAAAAACTATTGTTTTATGATCATATTTTAACATATTTTTAGTTAAATCCATTACAAGAGACCTACGTGTTCTTAATGAAGGATATAACATCACAAAGTTTATCTTTCCTATCTTTCCATTTTCCTGTACAACTTCCAAAGTTCTAGCGAAAAGTTCATCACAAAAATTCTCTGCATTTGGAAGCGTAGCAGATGATGCAATTATTTGTACCTTTTTTGTTTTTAATAATCTCTCTAATCTTTTAATAATAAAATGTATATTAGATCCAAAAATACCAGAATACGTATGAACTTCGTCAATTACTATATACTTGATGGTGTTGAGAAGTCTAGATAACCTGGTATTATTTATGAGGTTATAATGGATAGTATCGAAATTAGTAATTAGGATATGCGGAGGATTTTCAAAAAATAGATTTCTTTCTTCTTGGATAAGATCTCCATCAAAAATCCTTGCATTTATCTTGACCGATTCTGATATTTTTTGGATTTTTGATAATTGATCTCTTTCTAACGCCTTTGTTGGATAGATAAATAATGCTAATATCTTATTTGTTTCATATTTATTATCTATCTCTTCAATTTCAGAAATAATTTTTTCTATAATCGGAATTGTAAATGCTTCGGTTTTTCCAGAGGCTGTCGGGGCAATTATGATTATATCTTTTCCTTGAAGAATTTTTTTAATTGATTCTTCTTGAAATTTATAAAGAAAGTTGATATTAATGGACCTGAGGTATTCGATTATTTTTTGATTTATGGGTAATTTTTCAATATCAATACCTTCCTTATTTTGAATCCTGTTTATTAATCTAAAATCTGCCAAATAATCTTTATCTGTCATGAGAATTTTATTTAATAATTCGTTTTCTCCTAGTTGGTTATTTTTAATAATTAGTTGAATTTCATATAGGGGTCTTATCAATTTTTCTCGTTCTAACAACTCTTTTAACTCGTCATATTTCATAAAATTTCCGTTATCATAAAGTTCCAAAAAATCCAAGTATATTTCATCTAAATTTTTATTAAATTTATTTTCTCCCACTATTGTACATATTTTGCATTTTGAACAACTAAACAATAATCTTTTGTCAAATATATTTTTAATCTCAATGGAATTTGGATGCTTACAATTTGGACACCTGTAATTTGACACGGAAAACCTTGCAAAAATTCCAAATAAATTTTTATCTTTCCATTTGGTGCTTATTTATTACATTATCAGTTGATAATTCAACAATATCAGATTTTTCATGAATGTGGATTTAAACAAATGAATTAACTATGTGGAAATAATTTAACAAGAATGTCACCACAATCTGATGTTTTTATGTTAGATGGAATCCATATAAAATATGATCGTTTTTTTAAAAAAAGAGAATGGTAAATCAATATTGATTTACATGAAAATATATTCTATTAGACACTTTATATTATTAAATTTTAGTTTAATAATAAGATTCTAGGCAATCTTTTTATAATTTGTTGTCTGGATTAGTAGATTATTAATTCTAGTTATTTTTAATGTGGTTGATTTATAAATACATTGGTAAAACAAAAACTATCGATGATCTCATCGTTAACTTAAAACTAGGTATATTAATTTATAATGAAAAGTAATGCTTTGTTGCACAACTATGAAAATCGACAATATGGAATAAAATTTTGACAGGAAAAAATTGCTAACATGAATTCCCTATATAATACCATATTCTCTATTTTAATCAAAATCGACGAAAATCATAGTTATGCAACAAAGCAAAAAGTAATATTAATTTGTAATATTCCTCTTAAAACATATCCTTCACAAGTAGTAATCTTAAAGTAAACATTATAACAAAACTATTTCTTTAAAAATCCACTCCAAATGAAACTAGAGGGTTTTAACTTTAAACATATTCATCGGAAAAGTAATTCAATGCCTATGAAAAGAAAAAATATGTAGATACACATTAGATTTGTGTAAGTAGAATTTAACAAAACGGCTAGAAAGATTGCAAATATTAAAGGTATCAATAAACTCGTGTAATTTACCATTATAGCCTTGATGATATTTAACAAACACTGAAATCAATACCTCTGTTAAATTAAAAGACAGTTATTAAAAGTGTCAAACGATGAATACAAAAGAAATCAAAATTGAATTCAATGGTAAAGGCAGTCACTACGACTATTTGCAAAGTCAATTTAGATTTATAAAATATAATGTAATTCCTAATCTTAATTTTATGTTCAATAGGTTAATTAATTATTTTATTGTGTCAATTGTAGATAAGTAATATATTATTAATTAAACATAGAAACATGATACTCTGAATTACAGAAACCTGTAATAATATTTTTTCTTATTGATACAATAGTATTATTACATGTACTTTTTAAAAGACTTATTTATTATTGGATTTACAACAAAGGGAATAGTATGTTTTAGCCATATCGCTCCACGTGCAAAAAAAGGAACTGTAATTTCAAACCGAGACGAATTAATTGATTTTATCACTGCTTCAGCAACTTTTTCTGCTTCAAGTACATAACCCAATTTATGTGGAAATTTATTATTGAAAGAATCATTATTAAAAAAATTTGTTTTTACTGCAATAGGACTAATTATCGTAATTCTTACACCAGTGCCCTTTAATTCATGAGATAAAGATTCTGAAAAGCCTAACATTGCAAATTTGGATGCACAATAAGGTGCCATCATTGGGATACCAAAACTTGCAGCTAGTGAAGATATATTAATTATATGGCCAGATTTATTTCTCATCATCGTTGGAAGAAAATTTTTTATACAATAAACCATTCCAAAATAATTTGTTGCCATAACTGATTCAATATTTTCGATACTCTGTTCATTTATGCTGCCAAAAATACCAAAACCCGCATTATTTATTAGAATGTCAATCTTGTCATTTTTTTCTTCAATCTCGTTTTTCATTTTAGCAACTGATTCTTTAATTGATATATCACAAGGATAGCTTTCTACTTCACAAATATTTTTTAAATCATTACAAATTATACTTAATCTGGTTTGGGAGCGAGAAACAATAATTATTTTTCTAACTTTTTTTTTCGCTAATGCATATACTACTTCTTTTCCAATACCAGAAGATGCTCCCGTAATTAGAATAGTTTTCTCTCTATACTTTTCCATACCTTATTTTTTCTAATTAACCGATTAAAATTTTGTTTAATATCTGTTACCATTTAAATGGGTTTTTATCTATGGTTGCTATCGAAAGTAAAAATGTTTGGAAATTTTAGTTTTTTGTACTAACATGATTTTGTGCATAATAGTTTTGCATAGAAATTATGTATACAATGAATCTGCAATAATAAGATTAATATTATATATAAAAACGTAAACATACAATTTTATACTCTAATTTTGGTTTATAAAAACTAAAAATATAAAGACTAAGAATCTATTAAAAAATATCTCACCTTTGGAATCAGCATTGTCTTTTTATTAGTTTTTAATATTTATAATTACTAATCCTAAATATTAGTGTAAAGAAGTAATAAGTTTGTGATTACGTTGATTATAGTGAGAATTAGAAATAATATTGATCTTTTTCTCATTAAAAGTAGATTAATAGTCAAAAATGCTTTGTTGCACAACTATGAAAATCGACAATATGGAATAAAATTTTGACAGGAACAAATTGCTAACATGAATTCCCTATATCATACCATATTCTTTATTTTAATCAAAATCGACGAAAATCATAGTTATGCAACAAAGCAGTCAAAAACAGTCTTCTAAAATCTTTTTACAAATTCTAAAAGAAATGGATTATGTCAACCATATTATTTTAGAAAATAAAAACTCGAATTTATTTTCAAATTCGTCTGATATCCAAACTATAAATATTTTTATCTTTCGTATTATGAAAATATGTTTACCTATTAGCCTAGATGAACTGAGCAAACCAAATTTTTATTAAACTTCACTAGTATTACCATCAACTTTTAGATGTCAAACTAGGTAGGAGACAAATTTTTGTTAAATATCAATTTAATTATTAAATTTTGTAATACTTTTATATGATAAAGATCTAGTATTATTAAATATTAAAAATATGGTATCTTTTTTGGGATTCCTTAAAAAAGGGAAGAATAAAAATCAAAATTTTGTTTCAAAGAATATTGATGTTAGTAAACAAGATGAATTATCACTATCTTTATCTGACGCTTATCTTAAAATAAATTCTAAAGAATTAGAAAATATTAAATCAATTTCTGATAAATTGGTTCCATATGTTGATTCCTTTTCTTCTATACTTAAAAACTTACAAACTATACTTGATCAATTAGAGAAAGACCATATCGAAGTTGAAGATTCCAGATTTCAATCGGTGGTTGAGAAATCCAAAAAAACAGTGGTAGAATCTTTAAAAAAAGAGATCTCATTTCAAAAATACGAGTTTAACACAATTGATGATATTCTCTTATTTAAAAGCAAATTAAACGTGATGATTAAAAAATTTGAAGATTTAAGTAAATCTCATAAGAAGATATTTAATTTTTTTATACAAAAACATACTTCAAAGTTACAGTCAGAGATAGATACAATATCGTCAATTTACAAAGCAGTTGATTCACATTTTAATGCTTTTCAACTTAAGAATTCATCCATTTTGCATGCAAGAGAATTATTAGATTCACTGAAAAGCATCAAATTTTCTAGTAACGAAATGGAAAAAGAAATTGAAAGAATTGATGGAGAAATTAAAACTTCTGAGGAGCGACTAAAAGACATCGAGTCACAAATCCAAAAAATAAGAAATTCACATGAATACAATAAATTTAAGACCCTGAATGAAAATATTGAATTATTATATACTGAAATCGGAATATTTCATCAACAATTACTTAACAATTTTGGACACATTAATAGAGCAATGGTAAAATATTCATACGGACTTAATCAAAAAGATCTCCGAATGGTCAACAGAATGTTAGATACACCATGGGAAATTTTCTTAGATAAAGACTTCTCTTTCTATCTCGACCACTTAATCAAATTACAAAAAGAATTACAAACCAAAAGGATTGTAGTTAAGGACTCTGATAAAACAGAATTTTATTTAGACAAGATAATAGATTCGATCTATGAAAATAAAAAAATGGAAGAAAATCTAAATTCGAAATCTCTTGGGTTATCAAATGAAAAATCACAAATAAATACAGACAAACTGGGATTTTTAGAAATGGAAAAAAATAATCAGTCCTCTGTCTTAGAAAAAAACCGAACTATTTTGCAAGAATTATCTGGAAAAATTAATACAAATAAGGAAGCAATTGATAGAATAAGAGGCGACCTAGAAAGACAATTCCAGTCATTGTTTGGACAGATATATTCTATCGTACAGGAATAGATAATTTTATATATTTTACTTAATTGTTTTTTGGATTTTACTTAATACATCCTCATAACGTTTTAAAGGGATTATTTTTATCTTACTAATGGATGCAATACCTGCCTCAATACAAAGATTTTCAATTTCGTGAGAATTTGCTGCCTTTACAATAATAAACCATTCATGTTCTAGAACGGACATATAAAAGTCAACAATTTGCTGTATTTTATATTTTTGTAAGTTTGTTTCTATATTATTTTTTATTTTAACAAACATTTCTTTACTATTTGCATTGTTCAAAGGACATGATTCCGGACTATGAGATGCAAATACTCCATATAACTCGTATTCCATCTCCTGTAAGGAGATAGACAAAATATTTAACCTTATTGTTTTACTGTCCTCTATTAACTACTAAACATCTATTAATCATGAAAATCAAATCTATTTTAAATTTTATTAAAAATAAAAAAATTATTTAGCTGGTTCATTATCCGCCATTGTTGAACCTGCTGTAGTCGGAGCACTAACTTCTGGAACAAGTTGTCCTCTAAGTTCTCCGTTAGGATGTGCCTGTGTATGAACTACGACGTATACCTCACCATTTGATAAGAGATTAGATAAATCGGCTAAAGTTTTTCCAGCAAATTTGTCGGTAAATATCTGTTCTGTCAAATTTCCTCTTACAACTTCATTACCCATCTGTGTAGTAGACATTTTTCTAATTTTTAATAAGTCTACAATCGGCTCACCATTCTGACCCGATTTTCCAATATGTAAAAATGCTGCGGTTGGTTCACCCGTTCCAGTTAGATTTAATTTGTATTTTAAAATACCCTGTTTTGTTTTTATCTCGAGATCTCCGCCTGATTGGGTCGAAACTGGTGGACTCAAATCTTGACCACTAAGTTTGGCAGCAAGTTTTAGTTTTACTGCAAAAACTTGATCTGAAAGGCTAGGTGCCATGACCATAAGTAATGCCATAGCTACAATAGTTGCACTAACTATTCCTGTTATTTTTTTATGTGTCATTAATTAATAGTAAATCACATCATTTATAAAACTATCTTATTGTTATCCAATTAAATAATCATAAATAGATTAATATTTATATAACTTATTTTTTTTACATCAAATAATATTTTTTTCAGGAATTAGAGAATTTTCGATACAAATATAAAATATTTGTAATGATTTACAATAAATTTGATGATTTTATCTTAAAATTTCTTTGGTATTATATATAATTGATTGGTATATATATATCATTTATATGAATATTATATGGGATTCTAAAACGACTCAATTTTTAAAAGTAGAAACACATTCTCATAATATATTTTCCAATTTTCATACAAATTCTGATAGAATTCCTTTTGATTGTGGTGTAACTATTGAACAACAGATTGAAAAAGCATACATTGAAAAAATTGATGTATTATTTGTAACAAATCACAATACTCTTGATGGTTATAATCAACTTCTTGAATATAAGAATAATCATTCTAAATACAATAATATTCATGTCTATCCTGCCGAGGAAATAACTATTGAAAATGGTGGCCATGTTTTGGCTTATGGTATACGTAACGAAATAAAATCCGGTATGAGTTTACAAGAAACATTGGATGAAATTAGAAGGCAAAACGCTATTTCCTGTGCAGCTCATCCATTTGCTGTTTCTAATGGGATAAGAGAAGGTGCACGTCATTGTGATCTTATGGAATCTTTTAACAGTAATAATGTGGATTTCTACTCAAATATAGTTGCCAATAGATTTGCAAAAGAACATAATATGATTTCAATAGCTGGTAGTGACTCTCATGTAACTTCTACGATAGGACGTTGTTTTAACCAAGTAGAATCTGTTAATAACATAGATTCTTTAATGACCTCAATGCGCACGGGAAAATTTATTATTCAAAAAACGGATTACGTAAGTGAATCTGAAATGTATGAACACGCTCATTATGTTCTCTCCTCATCTAGGGATTCCATCTTAAGTTCATTGAACGAAAATCATAAAAAAGTTTATCCTGTTGTTAAATGGGTGCTTGATTCTTTTATTTCACATCCAAATTTTAAATTCTGGAATTTATTGGGTTCTCTTGCATTATATTTGTCAAAACGCGCCTCAAAGAAGGTTAACATGAATGGACATAATCCGAAGGTTTTTGAAAACAGATCCTGGAAAACATTAATCTCGCTAAGTTTAACCCCTTAATTATTTTTTCAAATTTCTATTACCTAAAAAATTTATTTAACATGTAGTTGATGAGTTATCTCGTAGTTTAAACGTTCTCTTATCATTTCCCAGGATTCTATTCTATCAATCAAATTATCTTGCTGGTAAACATCAGGTGTATTTCTAAATTTTTTCTTTAATGTTTCAATTTTTTCCTGAATTTTAAATATCAAGTTCTCAAATGTTTTATTTTCAGCTATTAATTCTAGCATTTCATTAAAAACTTCAATCTGGATTTTATATCCTTTAGATAACATTTCGTTATTTGAATAGTTTAAGTTATTATTACATAATTCCATTCCTTCATTAATCCAGTCAATAACTTTTGTTATTATGAAATTACTCATTTATGGTACCGTACGGTATAGTACCTAATAAATATAAATAGTAAAAAAACTACAAGTTATTGTTAAAATCAAATTAACATGAACATACCTATAGGACAAATCATCGTGTGAGTTATTTAAATTAAAGAAATATACACTAGTCAAGGATTTCAAAATTTTCTTATTTTTTACTGATTATTCTCACTATTAACAGTCTTAATTCTATCACGTTATTTTAATTCATGAAATTTTGTCTATCGTGTTGATAAACAATTGTAAATACTTAATCCTGGGAATATTTATCTGATTAATAATTTCATCTCAAAAAATACTTTGATTTAATTTGATGAAAAAACAAAAATATAATTTATACTGATGTATTCAAACATAAAAAACTTGAATATAAATGCTAAATATTTACGGATAAATAACCTGTAGATTTAGAATAGTTTTCCACCGGCTTGATTGCAAAGAATTTACAGAATCTGAAAAAACTCGATTTTGAATGTGAAACCACGAAACTTATATAAGTAATTTAAATCAACTATAACTATAGAAATAATTTAAAGATAATATTTTTTACTGTTTTAGGATATTGTTTAAATTAATGGAGATTTTAAATTTGTTTATACCATTAAATTTAATTAAATCTTCTTTCAAATCACATCGTAACCTTCCACAAGTCATAAAACTTGATTTTAACTTATTACAATTTTATATATTAAATTTTATAGATTTCAATCTTTAATCTCATCTTTATAACCAAATTCCAATTTTTTTAATTTAGGTGCAATAACAAGGTTACAATAGGGCACACTCATGTTTCTCTGATAGTAGTTCTTATGGTAATTTTCCGCTTCATAAAAATTCTTGTAAGGAACAATTTCAGTTACAATGGGTTTTTTGAAATCTTTTTGAATTTTTGTTTTCAAATTTTCTGAAATTTCTTTTTGTTCTTCATTATGATAAAATATTGCTGAACGATATTGTGTACCCACGTCGTTTCCCTGTCTGTTAATTGTTGTAGGATCATGTATATGCCAAAAAATATCTAATAATTTTTCAAACGATATGATCAGTGGGTCAAATTTTATTTGAACCGATTCTGCATGACCAGTTAATCCAGAACATACTTGATCATACGAAGGATATTCTATTGTTCCTCCGCTATAACCTGGAACAATATCATGTATTCCTTTTATTTTTTCTAACAGGGCTTCAGTACACCAGAAACATCCACCCGCAAGGGTTATTGTTTCATATTTATTTCTATTCAATTATTTTTTTTGGCAACTCCTCATTATTTGAAATAAAACAGATGGATAATGAATTAACACATTCTCTTTTATTTTTCTTTGTTATCCTTTCTCCCACAAACTCATGACCTAAGTGAGCTCTACAATTAACACATTCAATTTCGGTTCTAATACCATCTGGATCAGGAACTTGTCTTATGGCGTTTGGCAAATATTCATCAAAACTTGGCCATCCAGACCCTGAATTAAATTTGTCTTGAGAAGAAAAAAGTGGAGCATTACATCTTTTGCAAATATACGTTCCCTCTTCATAAAAATTGTTATATTCTCCAGTGAACGGAGGTTCAGTATCTTTATTGATAATAATTCTCTCTTCTGTGGGATTTAATTTATTATATTTCACGATATTATATAACTACACAGATTTTTGAATCTTTTGCTTTTTATAATTTACATTGAAAAAGTATATTATTTTCTCATGTTTAACATTGTTTTATTCTTGATACTTTCATTATTGCGATTCTGTAGTGATGATATTATTTCCAATAGTAGTCTGGCACCAAGATTTGCTGTTAGAGATTGTTTATCATAATCCGGAGTCAATTCTACTATGTCTACCCCAATAACATCAAGATTTTCACAAATCTTTTTTACCAAATAGATCACATGAATTGGAGTCAAACCCGCCGAAGTTGGTACTGAAACTCCTGGAGCGAATCCTGGGTCAATACAATCAAGATCTATTGAGATGTATACTACTTTATTTTTACATTTTTTTATTATTTTATTAGAAATTTCCAAAAGATTTTCGTCAAGTATATTTAAAGGGGTAAAAACTGTGACATTATTTTTCTTTATGTTATCTATTTCTTCAGGTTCTGCTGCACGTATTCCTATTTGCATGCTTTTATCAAAATCTATTGCATTCCTGGAATCGTACCAAACTGAACCATAATAATCTCCTATCGAAGACACGAAATCTGGATGAGCATCAAAATAGATCAAACTAATTTTCTTTTTGATTGCCTTTTGTGTTGCATTAAGCGCAATAGTTGTAAGTGAATGATCCCCTCCCAAGATTATTTGAATTTTTTTGATCCCTTGTAATTCCTTTACAATTTTCATGAGATCTTTTCTTGTTGTGTTGCCTAAATCAAAGATTTTTTTATCATTAAGACGACCTTTCATAGGACAAATGTGAACATTTTTATCGCCTCTTTTGAAATAGTTTGTTTCATTATATGCAAAACGTAGAGCGTCAGGACCTTTTTCTATACCTTTTCTTTTTGAATGGGATTTTGAATTGTCTGGTATGCCTATTATTATGATATCTGCATTTTTAATAGAATTCGAATTTGCTGATTGAAGTTTAAACATTAAATTTAAAAAAATATATACAAGATTTAATATTTATTTTTTTAAATTATAAATTAGTAGTTGAAAGTTTTTTAAAAAAATAAAATCTATGAGATTTGAAAACTATTATTTATAGTCTCAAAGTATTTCAGAATAAGATGTTTAAAAAAGAAAAAAGTTAAGAGCTATTTAATATTTTGATAGCTTCTTCAATATGGGATATAGATGCATTCTTGTCTCCTTCTTTAAGCATTTTTAGTGCTGCTTCTACACGCTTTTCTGCAGTTTTGTCTGTCATGTCTTCCATCATATTCTCAGCCTTAAGCAAGTGTGTTTTAGCTCCTTTGTCATCGTTATTATTTATTGCTGTAAGTGCTTCATTTAGATGCTGAATTTGTTCGGTATATTGTGAAGAAATTGTAGTATCGGTTGAGTTACTTATAACTCCTGTGGCATTACTAGTTTCCATCGTTGCACCAAAAATATTGCTACCAGAGTTCAATCCGAATGTTATACCTATTGCTAACATGGCAACAACCATTCCAATTATTCTTTGTTGTTTCATAACATGTGTACATAATTTGCCATATTTAAATATATTGATAATATGTAACCATTAATAGAAAATATGGACAAAAAAAGTATAGATTGCATAAATTAATCAGGCTATTTTTTTTAATGGAGTTTGTTTTATTTGACTAAATAGATAGATCGATAAAGCAATAATAAACACTTGGAGTATCTTTGAAATAATGTCTAATCTACCTACGTAATATTCAATTCCAATTGGAGGAACTCCCACTGTTCTTGATGCAATATAGATCATGATCATTGTGGCCGAACCCGCAATTATTATTAAATACGGTATTTTTGATCTTAATTTACTTTTTAAAATCCAAAACATAGTAAATATATATGCGATTCCTGTTGGAATAAATAAACTCATTTCAACTTGATGTTCAAATGTTTCTCCTTGAATTCCTGCACCTAAAAAATCTAATAAATCAACATATTCTCCATATGCAACCAAGAAATATACAATGGATACAGATACCAACAATCCACATAGTAGGTAAATTAAAACTGTAGTAGGTTTCATTAAGGGTAAGAATTTATCATGGTATAAGAAAGTTGAATTAATAAAGTTATCATTTAATGTAACTCAGTTATTATATTATTTATAAATAAGAGAAAAGAAGATTTTTATAAATAAATCTATAATAATTAAACGATATCAAAATTATTTATAACATTTATCCTCGTTTGAAAATTTGATATGATTATTTATCAGGCTTTTTATTTTTTTATTAAAATAAAGGGAAAAACTACAGTACAGAATGCTTAACTTATACTCATCAGAAAAATTGTTACAAATGATGAATATTATAAACTAGATTTTCCAAGTTTGAATAACTACTAATCTCTATCAAGGTTTAGTCATTTATATGATAATTTAGTTATAATAGTGCTTAAATATCCAAAAAACAATATAAAATTATAGAATGAAGAGTGATAATGATGATTTTTCCTTTTCTCCTACCTTGCCCACTCGTTATAGTCATGAGGCATCAGTCATTATTAAATCGATTTTCAAAAACATCTATTTTACTATAACAGTAATTATAGTCTTAATTTTGTTTACAATAATGGATCTATTGCTAGATTTTGGACTTAAGATATTAATTTCGGATAAAGTAATTGATTTTGGGGTTATTTTTACTTCATTTACGCTGTTATTTGTTTTGTTTTTAACTTTAAGGCCTTTGTATAGATCACAAAAATTATTAGATAGTTGGGGGGATTTATTTGAAAAAAACTCTATAATGACTGGAATGGTTATTAGTATGAATGATAAAACTAAAGAAGAAGCTTTGTCTGCAATTTGTGAAGTTATTGATCAAATAGGAAGACCTTTGCAAGACTTTTTATCTAAAAATGACAACTGTAATGACTTCTTTGACGTTGATATCTATACTAAAGATAATCAACATATATTTTTTGATATTTTGATTGATAAAGATCATTTTAAAAAAGATACAGATCGAGAATTAAAAAATATTATGGAAGATTATGGTTCTATTCTTGTAAAAATCACAGAGAATATAGATATTAAAACAGTTAAATTATTTGCACAAGACATTTATAATTATATGAAACACGGACATAAAATTGGTTTGGCAATGATCATAGGTGGAACCATTGGTCTTGATTGTTACCAATTCGTAGACGAATCAAAGGATAAAATAACCAGAAGTCTCATAATGGTTGAAAAATCTAGATCTTTGATCAAAAAACAAAATATAGACCTTAAATCATAATATACTATAAAAGATATTATAATTATTTTCTCTTTTATTTCTATTATGATCTACATCTCTCACAAAATTTAAAAATGATTTTATCCAGCTTTCATAGGCATCAATACCATTTTTTGTTATGTGATAAAAAGTTGCATTTTCTGTATTAATAGATTCAATATATTCATTTTGTTCTAACTTGGTTAAAAGTATAGAAATTCGATCAGGTCTCTGCTTCTTGATTTCAGAAATTTTTGTCATTATATGATATTTACTCAGAAATTCTTTTTGGGAGTTCATGTAAAGATATTCTAATATGGTGAGCATAGTGTACTCAGAAGAGAATCTCTTTACTTCCAATCCAATTCATTAAGAACTACGAAGCTATAAATGTGTAGATTAACAAATTTCTATTTGTTATTGTCTAAAAAATTTTTATCACTTATAACGATAATGAAAAAAATATTCATGTAATATAATCATCTGATATATTCGTATTTTGAGAAAAATTATCTTTATCTAAATTTTAACAAGGTGGCTCTAGAAACCATCATAGCTAACAACATTTCACAATAGATTATTGAGTTATAACCAAAAGCAATTTATGTACGTCAAACTTGCACAACATTTGTTGCGAGTTTCAAAACACTGCAGAGTACCATTGTCTCTGCACAAAAAGAGCAACCATCCACCTCTATACCGTCTGGTAGAACATCATTGTTCTTGTTACCATAAGACAGCATGAAGGAAAAAGTTATTGTATGTTTAGAGAATGACTTGAAGCATACTCCCTCAGACTGTTTTTGTAACTATCAAAAATACCACACTATATTACATTGCAGAAGTTTGCAGGCCGTACCATTACTACTATACTGGAAAGGATAATTTCATCATTCATACTCTTTGCCAATAGAAGACACATATTTGCATCTATAGATGCACCAGGGTTCAAAATTACAGGTGCATCACATTACTATACTGCCAGGACTAAACTGAAAAGTAAATACACCAAACTATCTATTGGAGCCGATGTACTAGCACAGATTGTCTGTACTGTAAAGGTTAGGCGTGGCCTGCCAGACATGATAGTGTTGATTTCAATACAATTGTAACAAAAATGTCGAAAATAAAAAAATTATCTGTACTTGTCACAGATAAATGGTATGATAGTGAGGACAATCATGTACTAATACGCGAGACATTAAATGGATACAGTATCATACCGGCAAGAAATGAACAGGTGCCTGTCTGGAAGACTCATGGAAGATATAGAAAGAAGATGAAACGTGGGTATAGTAAGATACGGTATCATCATATGAATAAGGATGAAACAATCGTGTCTGTCATAAAAAGACTATTTGGGGAACATATAGAATCCAGATTGGTAAGAATGCAAATAGAGATTGATGTTAAGATGTAAAGCATACAATACGCTTACCAGTGAATCTGTTAGTATTGGTAATGGTTTCTTCAAAGCCTGAAAAATTTAGACTTTAAAAAGAAGTAGTGACACCGTATTTTTAGCATCATCTAATAATTCTGATCCATTATTAAATTTCAAAATTGAGATAGCCATGGTTAAAGTGGTAAAACTATACTTTTTGGAATATATGAGACAGTATTTCTCATTTAGAAATTATTAGTAGAATCAATTGATTTTTGACAATACTGTAAAAACTATAACGACATGATATGAGAACGTAGAGCACATATTAATCTTGATTGTTGTAAATGTTTGTTACAATAATGCATATTTTCTATCCATCTATCTAGGAGTAATCCATTTAATCCATTTTCAAAATGATAAAAACATCTAAAAATACAAATAATCCTATATTTGATTAATTAAAAGAGGCTCTTTGAAAATTAATAAATTTTATCCTAAATCTCATTTTTATCCTAACTCATTAGTTCCTATGATATTTTTGTTTATCATAATGATTATATTTATTCTTTTATCGGTTCCAATACTTAATATCCAATCTGGATTTGCAGTTGATAATGATAGTGATATTTTAATTACTTTAAAGGATGCAAAGTTTGCACCGCTGACTACTGTAAATGGAAATCAGATTCTTGTTTCGGTAGTTTATGAAATTCATAACGATTATGTAAAGGGTGAAAAAATAAATGGAATCCTGGATATTTATGCTTCTAATGGAAGTTTGATAAAATCGTCTTCCTATCCTGAGGGCTTCAAGGCTAAGAAAAAAGGTGGTATACAAGACTTTAAAACTACTATTAAAGATCCCATGATTCAGAATATTACAGCAAACCTTACTCTCACCAATCTAATGAAAACAAAATTATTATCAAATACGATAAAGGTAAATTTGGAATTAAAAAAGATTAGTCTCAACTCTGGGACCCCACTGGTTAATTATACCATCACAACAAATATCAAAAAAGAAACTGATATACTGGATGGTACATATCCTCCAGACAAGAAAGTTTTAGAGCAATTCACGTTTTTAGCCACAGGTGATTTTGGTTGCAGCAAAACTGCCCAAATAACAGTTGAAACTATGAAATCAATTAATCCAGATTTGATTTTTGCTTTAGGTGATCTATCATATAATAAACTTCCAGATTGCTGGATAAATATGATCGACCCAATTAATGAGGATAGAAAAGTAAAATTTGTTGTAGGAGAACATGATATCGATGATAATTATTTGAAATATAACTCATATTTGAAATATTTTAATCTAACCAAACCGTTTTATTCTTTTGACTCTAAAAATATACATTTCATCGTAATGGCATCTGCAAAAAATATTGAAGTACCTTATACATCTGATTCCGAACAATATGCATTTGTGAAAGCAGATTTAGAAAAGACATCGCAAAATAAAAATATAGATTGGATTATTGTCGTTGGATCTAGACCATTTTATTCCTCTCCTTCTACACATAAAGGTACACCCGAATTAAGGGACATATATCATCCATTGTTCGATAAGTATGGTGTGGATTTAGTTCTATATTCTCATAATCATAACTATCAGAGAACTTTTCCAATTAATTATAATAAAGTTTCAGGTTCTCAACCTATAATTACCAATGAAGAGAAGGAGATATATGACCAAACCTTTAAACGTGGACCCATTTTTGTTACTGTTGGAACCGCTGGTGAAACACTTTATCCGCTCACAAGTCAAGCGTATTTTGTGATTAAACAATTTCTGGAACATGGATTTTTAAATGTAAGTTTTAAAGACAATGGTTCAACTATGGAGGGAACATTTTATAGTCTTGACAAGTCTTCTGTAGAAGATAAATTTATTATCAAGAAAGATTTAAATAATTAAAATTTTTAATTTTTTTGGCTATTCATGAATATTTACAGCATGATGACATATTCAACGGTCAAAATATCATCTGTATTAACCATAAAGCAAAGTATTCTCAAAAGTAAATTTTGATATTTAAAGATCAAACATAGGGATTATATGTTATCATTTTTGATAAAAAAAATATTGTTATTTAATACACAAGTCATCTAAAAGTGGTTCTATATTTATTATATAAATATATGTAAAATTATAATTCATTCTAAAATCAAGATATGTTAATATTGTCTTATCAAATACACTCACTAAATTACTTGGTCATTGCGTAATTAGTAGAGATAGTATAAATCTCTAAGATTAGATCTTAACACACAAAGTTCAATTACAGTAAAAAAATTTGGCATTTAAAGGTCAATGTTTAATTCTTATCAAATATTTTCATATTTAATTTTCAATTAACTTCTTAATTTCAAATAATACCAATACACCTTCTATATTCTACATTCAATTATATAGATCTTTAGGATTTCCGGAAAATCGTTCACATGTTGTTTATAGCTTCTTTTAGAGAATGGGTTACTAGAGGAAGAATTCTCTGATCATTAATTTGCGGTATGATGTAACTTTCTTTCAAATGAATATCATCAACCAAGCTGGCGATGGCAGTTGCAACTGATAACAATAAGGTTTCACTTAAATTCTTAATTCGAAGATCTAACAGAGCTCGCATTACTGATGGAAATACCACAGCATTGTTTATCTGATTAGGCAAATCTGATCGACCTGTAGCTACTATCCTTGCACCAGCTTCTCTTGCATCAGATGGATTTATTTCTGGATCTGGATTGCTCAAAGCAAAAATAACAGGATCGATTGACATTGATCGTACCATATTTGTAGTTAAAATTCCTCCTATTCCAGATACTCCGATAAATACATCTGCTCCATTTATCACATTTCCTAAATTTCCAGTTACCTTATGTGGATTGGTTTTCTTGGATATTTCGATTTTGTAGGGATTTTCAATTAGGTCTTCTCTATCTTCATAGATAGCTCCATGACTATCTATAACGACAATATTTTTACATCCTGCATGATGTAAAATCTTATAAATTCCATATCCTGCAGAACCAGCTCCTAAGATTACGATTTTTATATCATCGAGCTTCTTTTTTACTAATTTTAAGGCATTAATTAAAGCTGAAAATGTAATGATCGCGGTTCCATGCCGATCATCATGAAATACTGGAATTTCAATTTCTTTATTTAATCTTTCAACAATCTCCAATACTTTTGGTGATTCTATATCTTCAATATTAATTGCTCCAAAAAATGGAATAATTGATTTTACTAGTTTAATTATATCTTCTCTATCTTGGCTGTTTATACATAGTGGAATTGCGTTTATACCGCCAAGGATCTTAAATAAAACCGATTTCCCTTCCATTACTGGGATCGCTGCTTCTGGACCTATGTTTCCCAGTCCAAGGACTCGAGTACCATCACAAATTATGGCAACGTTATTCCATTTTGATGTATATTCATAGACTAATTCTTTATTATTGTGGATTTCTTCAGCAACATAAGCAACCCCTGGTGTATAAATAAGATTAATCAACTTTTTTTCCTTACTAAAGATATTTTCAACAGTGACACGATTTGAAATTTCAATTTTGCCGTGCATCATACGATGTAAATTAATCGAATCTTCTTTAATTGTCATTGATCAATAATATCTTGTATTGGTTATAATTCTTGAGGTTAATTATTTGACGATAAAATATTTTATTCTTTCTATCTAAAATGAATTTGATTGTTATTAAGTTTAATCCTATATTCTTTTAGCCTTGTAATAGATCAAAATAATAATTAAAATATAAGATTAAACATTTTAAAAATTTAATGAAAGGAAAACTCGAAGAAATTATTAGTAAGGCCATCTATCATGATGATGCAACTTTGTATATCGTAAAATATCGAGATTATGACGAGATCAAATCGATATCCTTATTCGAGTTTATGAAGTTATCTATGAATTTTCAAATTATCCCTGCTAGCAGAATTATTGAAATTTCAAAAGAAAACACTGTTCTTTATAAAAAATTTGACAGATTTTAGAAATTCAAATACCACTCAAATTCCATATTGTCTGTATTTTGAATAACATTTGATTCTGAACGTATTAAAATTTGCATTAATGTTGTTTTTATATTGTACATATTCTAATTTTTTTGGCAGCGTGTTATCATGTAATATAAATTACATGATTTTTAATAATAAAATGTCATTTTTCAAATTATTTAATGTACTCATACGACAATCATTTCAATTTTTACCTTCATAGTTAGTACATATTTTGTAAAAACCTTTCAAGATTATTTAAAATTCTACCCTCTGAAAATCCGACGCAGACACAATCTTTTGTAACATCTTCACTCTTACCGAATTTATTAATATTTGACTGATATTTTATCTGTTTTATTGAGTATATTACTTGGCTTAAATTTTTAATGGTCATATTTTTTGACTTATCTTTATCCATAATAATCTGTTTTTTTCATTATTAATTATCTCTACATCAAAAAAATTTTTTGAAGTTTTTACAAAATGTTGAATATTTCATTTTTTTCATAAAAATTTCATTTATAATTATGATAATAATTCAACTTAAAAAAATATACTTGTAATTTGGGTTATTCATTAATCGAATAAAAAATAAGATTGACTTGAATTTTTCCATTAGTCAGGTACTAAGGTACTGCATTGACAGTTATTACTTCAATTATTGAATTATTTATTTCGTTCTTATTTTTACACTCGCTATCTTTTTTACACTTATTTTTCT